>JAIQGA010000197.1 GCA_020072925.1 Terriglobia bacterium
ACGAAGAAGCCATCGCCCAGGTGTACCGCACGCTGGGACGCCTTCACCATTTCGATCCGCAAGACAGGTACGCGCTGTTTGTCTGGGACACCATGCACGGCGCCAAGCTCTGCGGCTCCGTGGGTGTGCCCAGACGTCGCACGAACCATTCGCGGACGGCAGGATGAGCCCAGGCGAGCGAAGATGGGACCGCTTCTGACATCTTAACTATTTTAGGCGTTCGGCGTGGATTGGCAACACGTGCTGCGTGGAAAGTACTGGGGAAGTGCCGTGCGACGGTGGGACGAGCTTTACTTAACTTCCAGCACCGCCCTGGCGATGATGCGGACCGGACCGAGCAGCCCCGATTCCAGCAGCGGGTCATCCTTCGACCAGTGCTTCCAAGTGGTGAATGTCAGGCGACCCGTCGGGCTCGGCTTGTTTTCCAGAAACCACTTCGGCCAATGGTCGAGCACTCCACCCCAGGTGTGGGGCGTGAGATTGCGGGGAGTGGAGGGCGGCGCCCACTCGCAGTCAGGGGGAAGATGGTCGTCCCCAATCAAGCGATTGGGCCAGAGGTTGACGACACTCACCGCCAGTTCGTTGGCGCCGGCGCGAATGATTTCCGTGATGTCCGCGCGAAAGGGCGGCTTCCACAGAACGCCGAGATCGCGTCCGTTCAGTTCGGCCTCGGCAATCACTGCCACGCGTCCCAGATCGAGATAGAAGCGGCAATCGCGGCTCAGCATTTTTGCGGGCACCTCGAAGCGTCGCCGATAAGTCGCCGTTCCCGAGAAATACTTCACCCCGGCATCGGGATGGTCCGTCCAGGAAATGAGCCGCTCGAGGGTTAGTCGTGGCGGAGCGCCCCAGCCTTCAGGAAATTCCAATTCCCATGGCCCATCGATTTCAAGCCTGTCCGGAATCGCTGCTACCTTCGCTTGAAGCGCGCGCTGCGCGGCGGTTTTCAGTTCGTAGAGCCCCGGCTGCGCGACTTCGATGAGATATCCCCCGGCGGCGTTCGACTTTACGCTAATGGCGCCGGGCTCCTGTTGGAGTTGTATCTCGGGGATCACAGCGGGCGAAAGGCCAGAAAGCTCCACGCCGGTGTTCCGAACGGAAACCACGCGGTCCGGCAACGGTGCGGCATTGCCGCGGAAGGCCACGAACACCGAGCCGCAAGGGTCAAGGGTGAGCGGGATCAACGTGCGGCCGTCCCGCTCGTCATAAACGGCGACCGGTTCAATCCGTCCAGTGTCCGGCCACCAAAGTTCCGGCCGCTTTCCGGCGACGCGGAACGTGCACAGAAAGCTGCGCGCTTCCGGCACGGCGTTGGCGACAAAATAGAAATCGTCCGTATCGATTTGGCGATGAAGGTAGCGGACCTGTTCGCCAACGTTCAAATCATGGCAGGCAAAATCGGGCGGCGCGCCCAGGCTGGTCAGCACCTCGCCGAGCGACCTTCCCCACACAACGCGTCCATTTCCGCATTGATTTTGGGTGACGCCTGCGCCGTCACACTCGCCCCAGAGTTCGGCGGCCAGGCGCCGCACTTCGTCATCACATTGCGGAAAGTTGGAAAGGCTGGGCGAACGCGCGGGACGCGGCCCGACGACAGTCGCGCCGGCTATGACCAACTCCTTAATTTTCGCCAGCAGGGCGGGCGTCATCGTGCGCCCCGGTGGGAGAACCAACAGCCGATAGCTCATTCCGCTGGCAAAAACCAATCGCCCGTCGCGAACCGTCGCATACTTCAGAAGGGCTTCAGGGGGCACGATGTCGAAATCGTATCCCGCGGGGATGGCGGGATCCATCCAGTCGCGTTTTGCAGAGGTCTGGGGCGCGTTCTCGCTGGCGAGATAAGCCACGTCCGCCACAAACCGCCCTTTCTGCAGCAGGTGCTGGCAGCGGGTGAGATACATGTGCCAGGGTCCGGTCTGCTCCCAATAAGTCGTCGTGCGCTCGTATTGAATGCCGAATGGCCCGAAGGTCATGCCGGGCTTGCGATTCAGCCAGGGCTGCATGGAGTAGCGGTGTATGGCGATGCGGTTGACCCCGAGAGAAAAAACCAGGTCGGCGATGGGCTTCAACCGGAAGGGGTGGTTCTGCCACTTGGCGTTCTCGGGCTCGGCCGTAAAAGTCTCCGAAGCCAGGATCGGCCGGCCATACACGTGAGCCGAGGACGCCATCTCCTTGCAGTAGGAGAGCAGGCTGTCATACCACAGCGGCACGCCCGTCCACATTTCGCACATCGGGACATCGGCGCAGGCGCCGTAAGCGACGTCTTCGTAAGGGCCGCTGCCGTAGCCTTCGATGGATAGCGTCAGGCCGTGCTGGTGGCTGATTTCTCGCAGGTGTCGAGCGTAATTGTCCAGCAGGAGATCGGCAACCGTCCGTCGCAGGTCCCACAGGAAGCGCTCGGAGATATGGGTGTTTTCCACGGGGCGACCGGTAAGCACGGGGAAGTACGGGAAGGGATCGTATCCTCGACGCTTCTGGAATTCTTCGCGAAACTCCGGCGTCCAGTTCTGCGAGCCGACTTCCCAACTGTCAACGTGGGCTATCGAAAAGGCCTTGCCACCGACGGCCTTCTGATCCTCCACGAGCTTTTCCATCAATCCCGCGAAGTGAACCTCGATGGCCTTCTTGCTCAGCTTGTCGCACTCGAGGCCGATGCTCTCGGGCGGCGCGGGATGATTGGTTTTCCCGGCCGAGGTGTGGCCCATGCGCAGCACGGTCCACTTACCGGCGGGCACATCCCAGTCGAGGCGGCCGGCGCCGTCCATCTTGCTGCTCAAGTCGAGAATCTGTCGGCGCTCCACGGTTGCCTCCCCAAGGGTTGGAGGCTCACCGGAAAATCCTTCCTGCCGGATGTAAGCAGCCTTCCCGGGGATGTCTTCAATCCTCGGGCCAGTGTGAAGTTGCACCTCACGCAGCGGGAAGCCCTTGGAATATGCTCGGAAGAGCCAGTTGTATTCCTCGTCGGGCGCCTTCAGCAGGAGGCGGTAATGGCGGGATTTCACCTTTGGGAAATTCACCGAAGAGCGCGGCCAGCGAAGCGGGAAGGAGCGCAGCGGCTGGTAGCGCTCGCCATCCTCCGAAACTTCCAGGGTCCCGCTGATTTCGGAATTCCAGGGATCGAGCGCCACGGTCAGGGCTTGCGCAGTGAAGGGCTCTGGAAAATCGATGTTGAGGTATTGCGGCTTCCCGTGTTCGGTCACCGGCACCAACGTGACCACACTCGCATTTCCGTTGATCAGCGCGGCGTCGTCGAAGCTTTTTCGATCGATGCCATAAGTTAGCTTGGGTGAACATTCCGCCATGCGGACGCTCTCCGCATAAGGCGTGGGAAACGCCAGCACCTGGATGTCGCGATAATAGTCCTGAATTGCCAGAGGCTGAGGAAGCGTTCCCGTGAAGCGCGCGGGACCTTCCAGAAACGTTTCGCTCGAGACCACCATTTGCATCGACAGTTCCGGTGTGATCCAGGGTCCGCCACTGCCGCTGTAACCGCCATCATTGTGAATGGCCATGGCGATGCCGAGGCGTGTTGCTTCCTTGAACGCGTGCTGCATCAATTCCCGCCACGGGGGGCTCAGGAAGCGGGCCGGACCTTTGGGCACGAACAGATCGACCTCGTAAAGAAACACGCCGCGAATTCCTACCCGGCGCATGGCCTCCAAGTCCGCCGTGATGCCCTCGCGGGTCAGCGTGCCGTCGCAGACGATCCAGAGCACCCACGGACGCGCCGCATCCGAGGGCTCGAAAAAGCCGCCCTCGAGCGCCGCCACCTGTGAGCCCTCTTCTCCCGCTGTCAGCGCACCCGCCGGCGCACTGCCCGGGTTGGACAGGGCAGGCGATGCGGTAACTAACAGCGCGGAATTCTTCAGGAATGTTCGCCGGTCGAAAATGCGTGACATGAATAAAGCTCCTTCGGATGAGAGCGTTGTCTCCCGCTACGAGTACCTCAAGGGATAAAAGTGCTGAGACTGATTTTGAGCTCTGCAGATTTTGCGGAACTCCGGTCCCGGCTTCCCGGCGGCGGGAAATTTACCCCAGTTGTTTGTGGATGGAAAGAATAAAACGAGTCGGCGATTTCGGGGGCTGTCGGGGCGGAAAAGCAATAGTATAATCCCCCCTCTTCAAGAGCCGAGGTATTTGCAGCTTGGGCATAGCATGATGACTCGTTTTTCGCGAATCGCGGCTAGCAACCCCAAAGTCGCAGGAGAATTCCGATGTCAAAGGACGACCTTCAAGGTGAATATGGCCTCTTCAAGAAAGCCTCGCGCCGGACGTTCCTGAAGAGCGCCGCGGCCCTGGGCGTTTCGGGGCAGGCGCTCGCGAGGGTCCGCGGGAGCTCATCGAATTCGATTGGCCGGCGGATTCTCGCTTATGTCGGCACCTACAACTCGCCGCAAGGTCCCGAGGGCAGCAAGGGCAACGGGCAGGGCATCTACCTGTTTCAAATGGACCCGTCCAGCGGCGCGCTTACGCCGCGAGAAGTTATTCCGGATGCCTCGAACCCGTCGTGGCTGGCGTTTGACCCTTCGCGAACGCATTTGTACGCAGGGGAAGAAATCTTCGATTATAAGGGTGGCAGCTCGGGGTCGGTCAGCGCCTTCGCCATTGATCGTGCGACTGGTCATCTGACCTTGCTCAACACGGTCAGCTCGGAGGGGGCAGGGCCGGCACACTTGAGCGTTCATCCTTCCGGCAAATACGTGCTGGTGGCTAACTACGCAGGTGGGACCGTGGCCGTTCTTCCGATCCCGCCGAATGGCGAACTCGGCCCCGCCACGGACGTCAAACACGACGAAGGCCAGGTGGGTCCGGCGAACGCCACCAGCGCCCCCGCCGGAAGCTTCGCCATCAGCGGGCACGATCATCCTCATGCGCACATGATTCAGGCCGACCCCTCGGGCCGCTTCGTGCTGGCCAGTGATTTGGGGCTGGACCAGATTTTCATCTGGAGGTTCGATCTTGAGAAGGGAAAGCTCGCGCCACATCAGCCTGCTTCTGTGGCACTGCCGCCCGGCGATGGACCACGACACTTTACGTTTCATCCCAATGGCCGGTGGATGTATTCCCTGCAGGAAGAGGGCTCGACCCTGGTGCTCTTCGACTATGATGCCGCAAGCGGACATCTGACGGCAAAGCAGACCATCTCGACATTGCTAAAGGGATTTAACGGCACCAACTTCACCTCAGAAGTCGCGGTCTCGCCGGATGGGAGATTCGTCTATGCGGCCAACCGGCTGCACAACAGCATTGCATTCTTCTCGATCGATGACGAGGGCAGGCTGACGTTTGCGGGAGAGGCTTGGACGCGAGGCGATTATCCGCGCAGCTTCAGCATCGATCCCACGGGGAACTTCCTCTACGTGTGCAACCAGCGCAGCGACGTGGTCACCACCTTCCGAATCAACCGGAGTACCGGCAGCCTTACTTTCACCGGACAATACACCCCGGTAGGCACTCCGGCGATCATCGTTTTCCTTTCGGGATTGTGATCGGCTTAGGCCAACCCGGATTCGACCGGGAGTTGATCACGAGAAGTACGAGCCCGTCCAACACTAAAGGAGGGTCTTCATGTTCAGGCGTATTGCTTTCTCACTGCTTTCGGCCTTTATCGTCCTGGCTGCTCCGATGGCCGCGGCCAATGAGGGAATCACTCTCAACGAGCAGGAGTATTTTTCCGGCCCCGGTTTTTCGTTTCTGCTCTTCCATAATAACTATCAAGTTGGTTATCAGGGCGGCTTGCAGATGATTTTGAATGATGAGCGCGTGCTGGATTCCGGGGATCTTTTCCTGCAGCCCAAACACGGCCAGCCCAGACCGGAGCTGCGCGTTTTGAGGCGCGAGGTGGACCGTGCGCACTCGCAAGCCACCGTCTTTGGCGAGATCGAAGGTTGGAGCTCCGGTTACCAGTTGAAGGTCGGGTCCGACGGAGACAGCATCTTCATCACGCTGAAGCTCGACCATCCGCTGGACTGGAGCAAAATCGAGCAGGCGGGTCTCAAGATTAATTTGTACCCCGGCACGTATCTTTCCAAATCCTATCAGGGCGACGGGGGCTTTGGTGTTTTTCCGGAACAGTACGGCGGAAAGACCGTTCTCTATGGCCCGGCAAAAATGGTGAATGTTGCCCAGGAAGAGCCTTTGCATAATTTCACAATTTCCCGGCAGGACGGCGTGCTCGTGCTGATCGACACGCGGCAGGGCGGCCCGGAGTCATGGTTCATGTTCGCAGCGCCGTTTGCGCCCGGAAGTCAGGCCACGGAAATTGGCCTGACGATCACGCCAAGACTCACGCCGAGTTGGCGGCGAGCGCCCGTGATTGGAATCTCGCAGGTGGGTTATCTGCCGCGCCAGCCGAAGCGGGCCATCCTGGAGATGGACGCGCGCGATTCCGCGGTCGAGCCCATTTCCCTTTATCAACTTCAGTCCACCGGCGAGAAGAAGCTGGTGAAGTCGGAAGTGCCGAAGGCGTGGGGGAAGTTCTTGCGTTTTCAATATGCGATTTTCGACTTCAGTGAAGTCCAGCAGCCGGGCGTGTACCTTCTGGAATTTCGCGGGCAGGAGGCAGGCCCTTTCCAGATCGCGGAAGCAGTCGCTGATGAGGCCTGGCAGCCCACCCTGGAATATTTTCTGCCCATTCAGATGTGCCATGTCGCGGTGAAGGAAGGCCTTCGCACCTGGCACGGGCCGTGCCACCTGGACGACGCGCTGCAGGCCCCCGCGCACAAAATGTGGATCGACGGATACCAGCAGGGCGAGCACGAGACCAAGTACGCGGACAACGAACACATTCCCGGGCTCGATTGGGGAGGCTGGCACGACGCGGGGGATTTCGACCTGCCGGCCGGAAGCATCGCGGACACGACCCTGGGGCTCGCCCTGGCGCAGGAAGAATTTCACCCGAGCCTGGATGAGACCAGCATCCGCCGCTCCGAGCGCGAAGTTCTGCTGCACCAAAAGGACGGCAAACAAGACCTGCTGCAACAGATCGAATTTGGCGCCGAGAGCATGCTGGCGTCTTACCGCATTGCGGGCCACATTTTCCCGGGAATCATCGAGAGCAGCGAGCAAGGATACAACTACCTGGGTGATCCGGTGAACATCACGGACAACCGCATCTACGACGCGAAGCTGAAACCCAGTGCGGTGGAAGGGATGCACTCCGGGAAACTTGACGATCGCTGGGTGTTTACTAACCGCAATACCGGCCTGCAGTACGAGGTCGCGCAATCGTTAGCCGCCGCCAGCCGCGTGTTGCGCGGCTATAACGACGCCCTCGCTGACGAGTCCCTGAAGACCGCCGAACAGCTCTGGCAATACGAGCAGACCCACGCACCGGATTTTGCGCCCAACTCCTACGCCCCGCGGAATGACGGCGGCTTCCACAGCCAGGAGTTGGCGGCAACAGCGGAATTGCTGATCACCACGGGCGAGGCGGAGTATCGCGACCGGCTGATCGCTTTGCTCCCGATCCTCCAGGGCATTTCCGGCGAGCAGTTTGGGACCGGGCCGGGCTGGGTGCTGGCGCGCGCACTTTCCAAGCTTGATAACAGTGAATTCAAATCCGTGATCAGGGAAGTCGCGGAAAAGTGGAAGATCGTTGCCGACCAGCGCGCCGCGACGAATCCCTGGGGCGTACATTACCCACCGCAAGTATCGAATCCGGAGTACAAGCTGGAAACGCGTTCGGGAATTCACTCTAGTTTCGTGTGGGGCGAAGGTTGGCGCTTGCAGGAAGACGCTCTCCATCACTACTACCTGCATAAAGTATTTCCCGACTTGTTCGGCGCGGCGCCCGTTTTCGGAACGGTGGACTTCGTGTTGGGCGCGCATCCCGCCAACAACCGGAGCTTCGTCTCGGGCGTGGGGGCCGAATCGGCGTTAGCGGCTTATGGTTTCAACCGAGCGGATTGGTCGAACATCCCGGGCGGCGTGATCTCGGGCGCGTCCCTCATAAAGCCGGATTACATGGAACTGAAAAAGTTCCCGTTCCTCTGGTACCAGACCGAGTACGTGATTGGCGGCGCGGCAACCTACATTTTTGATGTGCTTGCGACGCAAAAGCTGGCAAGCCAGTAGAAGCATTGGAAGTCAAAGCGGCGGAGCTCATCGCGACAGGAGGGAACCGAACACCAGTTTGCGGCCATGAAGCCGGCACTCGCCGGGAAGCGAAGAGGGATTAGGCCGGGTTTCACCTGCTGATGGAGCTAACATGCCGGCGCCCTTCTGAGTGCAGCTACCCACGCCGCCCCCATCGTGCACGTATTACTTGCCCGCAGGCATGGGCACGATCACGGTTTTGGGAAAATAGATGGTCGGGTTCGTGGCCAGTTTCGGGACCGCAAAAGTATTGCAGACGTAAGTAAAGAGGAGCTTCCCGGGCAGCTCAAATTCCGGGTGCTCCTTGGCCGCGTAGCAGAAGGTGTCGCGATCGTAATGCGGCGCGCCCTTCTGCATATCGGGAATGCGGTAGATCGTCTGGCCTTCCGACCACGGGCCCGCGAGCTCCGGGGCTGTGCGAAAGCGAATTTCGTCGGAGGGGAATGTAGGCCCGATCATCACCGCGACCCATTTCTTCAGTTCGGGATGATACCGCACGGACATCTCCGATGCCCCCGGTGTCATGACAGGCTGCGCATTGGAAGGAACGAAGCCGGACTTCCAGGAACCGTCCTTGGCCAAGTATTGCAGATTTTCCTTCGGGGCCGAAAGGCCCTGCAAGGGAATTCGCGTCAGCAGCATCGGGCGCGGGGCAATTTCATAGTTGGCGAAGATGTAGGCGTAATCCCCATCCACGACCGCGGTGGCGGAGGGGTAGGCTTTTGCGCCATCGGGCACCAGCGGGTAGATTTCGACCTTCCATTGCTGGGGAGGCGCGGCGAGGTTCGTCACCTTAGCGAGATCCGTGCCGCAAGTCTCAAACGCCAGTGCCGCCGAACCCTCCACCGCCTTGTCGCGCACGCGCAGCAGCGTGACCCACAAAGCGTCTTGATAGAAAAACCCATCGAGCGCCCAGTACCATTGACCCTTGTCTCGCGCTTCGAAGAAGTCGCGGATCTCGCCCGCGGCGTTCCTGCGAATCACGTATTCAATATTCCATCCGCGGGTTACGTCGCAGGTGGAAATTCCAATGCTGTTTCGCACCATGCGCGGATTGTTGCCATTGACGATGCGTTCTTTGCCATAGAGGGTGTCGCCGAAAATCCACACGACTCGAGCTTGCGAGATCGGGATCGAATACGCCGCGTCCGCACCCAGCCAGTTCTCGTGAAACGGAAATGATGGCGTGCAGCCCTTGGTTTCCGGCGTCGCCGCACAAGCCCCGCCTGCAAACAGAAGGACTGCCCCCAGCACGCGCATTGGACTCCAACTTCGCCCTCGAACTCTGCATGACTCAAACACGGAATGCCTCCTGTCAGGTTCTTCGGTCAGCGTCTTCTTCTTGTGTTTTCAATAAGATAAGCATGCTTTGGCTTCGCTCATCGGACGTATATCCATTGTATTATCTATGAGATAGGAGAATATTCGGGCCGTTTCTTGGGTTCGTTTGGGTTTGTTCCAAGCTCGGTCCTTTGTTTTCAATAATTTCTTGGCTTCGTTCCTAAGAAACGGATCCCTTGGAAGAAGTTGACAGTAAATAGTCGACAGTTGAAAGTCAAGAAGACCAAGGCCCACGGCTCCGGCATTTCGCTCTGCCACTACTGACTCCTGACTTCTGACTCCTTACACTTGGCGCCGACACCTGACACCTTCCATCCCCTGGGCTACGTCTCTTAAATCCGGCAATAGGCTAGCACGACTCGCCGCCGGCGTCAAGATGGCAAAAGGTCCGCCCACGGATGGGAAGCTCGCTGCCGCGGGCCACAATGCCGAGCAGGATAGTCCGGGAGCGTGGTTGTGATCGTCGTCTCGGTAACCGCCCGATCCCTTCCTGCTCGCTCCTACCCTTCACTCCTGTTCCCTCGGATTCCAGATGGGAGGGCCCAACACAGCCGCCCGAGAGTACCAGGGCGGAGCAACAACCCCTCCGGGCTAAGCGGCCTTGTGAACTTCATCCAGCATTTTCTTCCACCCTGTTTTGTTTGCTACTGCCAAGTCGCCGTAGTGGGGTTGCACTTCCTCATCGGGAGCGGGCAGATATAAAGTGACCCCGCCACAGTGCCTGTAGACGCCGGGACTTGTCGCCAACACGAAATTCTTGGGGCCTGCCTTCAGGGCGGCGTCGCCGTTGCGTTTGTGGCGTACTTCCCCTCATACCAGCTGCCTTCTACTCCCTACCATTTCTCGGGTGGAAAATTCGTGCAGAGCAGACGCCGCAAACGCCCACGCCTCGACTTTCCGCACGTTTCGCGGGAACGCGACAGCCGCAACCCAAAGACAAACTTCACCTAACGCCGCGCCAGCCGGTGCGGCAGCGAAGCAGAGCATCGCCAGGGAAAGGCGGCAGAGCCGCCGCACTCCAAAGATTTGGCAGGGTCGAAATGACCGCGCCGGGAGACAGAGTCACCCAAGGGCTATTTTCCTACTTTCGCGGTTTCCCGTTCTTCAGGGGCGTAGATTGCGAGGCCTCCGAACTCTCAGGGGGTGCACTTTCGGTTTTGTTGTATGCTCTAAGAAATTCGGGCCATGAAGGAAAGTCCTTTGCGAAGGCCAGCGTGTTGTAGCTGGGCAGGTCAAGTTCAGTTTCCCCGCGGGGATACGGAAGATAGACTGTGAGTCCGCCACAGTTGAGGTATTCGAAAGGATTGGTGCTCCCGATTGCGAACACAAGGTTGTTCACACCTCGCCTGAACTTCTCCCGGGCCTTCAACGCTGCATCCTTCACCTGACCCCCAACCCTTGATTTCGTTAATGCCTCACAGAAACTGGCAATATCCTGGAGCGCGTCGCCGTACCAAAAGTAGCAACAGTCCTCTTGGGCCTCCAGAACAAACTCGATCCCATCAGAAATCTCAGCATTCAGGGCAGCGGCCAAGTCCTTTAGAGCCTTTAGTGCTCCATCCAGCTTGGAAAGATCGAGTGCCGTCCTGGTGC
>JAIQGA010000198.1 GCA_020072925.1 Terriglobia bacterium
AACCCATTTCCGGCGGGCACTCGGCGAGCGCGCGCAGTCCGGCGTCGAAGTCTCCGCCCGGACATTGATCGAAGAGGATTGCGGTGGAGAGAGAACGATCGCAAAGCCGGATCTGCTTCTCCTCCCTAAGCCACGGCTGATTAACCACGAAGAGCCGGCGCTGCGAGTCCCAGAAGTGTTTGACCGTGGCCGCTTCCAGGCGTTCGCCCAGGGTCTTCGCCGTTTGCGCTCGCGCTGCGTCGTTCATCGCCTGACACAGCGGAGCCAGAGCGTGGCGCAGCATCGCGGCCGTATAGAGATTGAACGCGCACTGCTTGTGGCGCTGCTTCTCGTAAGCAATGTGATCGATCCAGACGTAAGGGATGCCCAGATTCTCCACGGGCAGCAGCCCATCCTTCCCGACCAGGCCCGCCAGGTACTCGGCAAAGCGCAGAAGTCGCGGATAAGGTTCCCGGAGGGCATCGAGATCGCCCGTGTAGAGGTGGTAGTAAAAGCAATCGAAATTGAACTCCACACCATGATCGAGGATCGGTCCCCATTTCGTGAGATGGAGCTGCCGTTCGAAGAGGCGCGCAAGGCGGTCGTAAGCCGGCCAGCTATCGAGGAAGTATCCGTCAAGGGCCAGGCCCTGGCTGAAAGTGGTGGCGAAGCGCGCGTGCAGGTTCCGCTCGCCAAACGCCAGTTGGACGGCGTGCAGTTGGTGGGCGCCGTCTCCGCTGTACTGCTGCCGCTCTCGGGCGACGCCGTCCATGATGGTCTCGAGTGCGGAGTTGTTCAGGGTGTTGACGCTGGCCTCCATCAACTTCTGGAGCGCGGGCTCCGAGTAGCGGATGCGCGGCTCGTTCGGCCACGGAAAAATCCGCCGGCGCAATCCCACATCGCGGATCACCACCCGGCCGGGGTTGCCGTGGATGTGCAGTTGCATCCAGCGGCAGGCTTCATAATCAAATTCCTCAAAGTAGTTCACGCCTTCCCGGCAAATGAAGCGTGCCCAGCTATCAAAATGCGTGTTGAGCAAGGCGGGCCCGCCGACCTGGTGCGCCTCCTGCACCATCAGCTCGATCACGGTTCCGGCCGCAGCCTCGATGGTGAAATAAGGCCAGCCGACCATTTCCTCCTTGAACTCGAAGGTGAGCGCGGCCGCGCGCCGGCCATCGAGGTTCACCTCCCAAACGCCGGGAGCGATCTCTTTCGCAGCAGGCTCGCGGATGGCGCGAAACGCCTCGGGCGGAATGAACTCGAAGTATTCCTCGATGGGGCGGCGCCACTCGATCCACATCGATTCGGCAAGGCCGGAGATGGGTACTTCATATTCGCGCATCATCGGAATGGTGCGCCTGCGCAATTCCGCCGACCCTTGCTCGCCTTCCATGTCAAACATGTATTCGGAGTAAGTCGAGCACACCGGTGGCTTGTTCGCGGGACAATTGAGCAGCAGCGGCCGCAGCCAATTCTTGTCCGGAACGAAGCTCGCGGTCGTCCAGCCGTACGGATAGAGTCGCGCGTCGAATTCCTCCTGAAGTGAGCGAAGGTACCAACGCTTGTAATGGCCGGGCGGCCAGGCTCGCGCCAGCAACACTCGCCACCTGTCGTCGGAGACGATTCTCTGCTTGCTTCCGTCGGCGTTTTCGATTTCCAGCCAGAAGAGGAATCCGGGCTTGCCCGCCGGCCAGGTGCCATCGCCCTGGCCATAGAAGAGCACCTGCGCGCCCAGCACGTTCGTGCCCGCGACGAGCGCTTCGCTCAGATCGAGAGGATCCGCTTCGAGCCAGCGCGGATCGCAAGGCGCGGGGCCCCACTGGATTCGCTCGCCATTGACATCGAGAAGGTATCGGCTGTCCGCCGCGATCCAGCCGCGCGCCGCGCGTGGCTTGCCGGCCAGCTCGAATTGGCGGCGAAACAGCAGGAACGTATTCTGCAGCGTGCGCTGCGACGGATACCAAAGCCAGCGGGCGGGCGTGAGGTCCGGAAGCGGCTTGGCTGCGCGGATTGGCACGACTTCCCTCGACACATTGAATGATAGTGGCGCTTGGCCGTGCGATCCACGGCCACCTGAAACCAACATTCCGCCCGAAAGCGCGGACTGCTTGATGAAGTCACGTCGTCGCATACTTATCCTTTCATCTTCGGCTGAATCTCGGGAATTAGCGATTTCGATTCCCGGCAAGCGCCGGGTCTCCGGCGAATCTTTCTGAAGCGAAATCGACCGAGGACTCCGCAGGAATCTTGTCGCGCCGGTGAGGGATTCTACAACTGCTGCGCAGGAAACTGAACTCCAGAGGCGGTCAAACTGCGTGCACGCAAACGCGTCACCGGCCCCGGGTTGTGGTATCGTAGGCCCATTATGAAAACCCAAAATTCCCTATCACGACGTTCATTCCTGGGCCTTATGGCCGCAGCGCCGCTGGCGGCAATGCCCACTGCCGCTCTGGCGAAAGGCGCGAAACATATCCCGCTGGGCCTTGAACTTTACTCCGTTCGTGACGAGCTGCAAAAAGACTTGATGGGAACGGTGCGGGGCGTGGCGGAGATGGGTTACCAGTGCGTCGAGTTCTACTCGCCCTATTTTGATTGGACACCTGATTACGCCAAGCAGGTCCGCAAAGAACTCGACGACCTCAAAATTCATTGTTATTCCACGCACAACGGGCTCGAGTCGTTCAAGCCGGAGGGCGTCAGCAAGGCGATGGAGTTGAACAAAATTCTCGGCACACGTTACATCGTGCTGGCTCACCCCGGCGAGGTCAAGACGTTGGACGATTGGAAACGCGTCGCGGAGACGTTGAACAAGGCCAACGCCACGATGCAAAAACAAGGCTTGCACGCCGGCTATCACAATCATCAGCTCGAGTGGAAGCCGGTAGACGGCCAGAAGCCCATCGAACTCCTCCGCGAGACGCTCGACAAGAGCATCATGCTGCAACTCGATGTCGGGACTTGCCTCGAAATGGGCAACGATCCCGTCGCCTGGATCGAAAAGAATCCCGGGCGGATTCGCTGCATCCACGTCAAGGATTGGTCCCCAGAGAAGGGCTATCGCGTATTGACCGGCGAAGGCGTCGCTCCCTGGAAGAAAATCTTCGCCGCCGCCGAGAGCGTGGGAGGAATCGAGTACTACCTGATCGAGCAGGAAGGCAGCGATTACCCCGAAATGGAAACCGTGAAGCGCTGCCTGGCGGAGATCCGGAAACTGCACGCTTAAGTACTCTCAGTTCCTGTGGCCGCTGCCGTATCGGCACACCACATCCTGTTTTGAGGGTGGCGCCGCGGTGGAGAAAGGTTCCTTGGCCCTTCCCTCGCAAGGAGGCAATCAATGCGTACCCTGCTGAAAGCTTCTCTGGCCTCTGCGGCCGTCGCGCTGCTGGCGTTGGGAGGACTTACCCCAGCGCTCGCGGCGCAGGACAAGGGTCAGATGGTGATCATTTTCCGAGACGGACGCCGCCAGACCTTCTCGCTGGCGGAGATCGCGCGGGTGGAGTTTGAAAATACCAGCACAACCTCTTACCAGGTCGGCAGCGCCAAGTTCATGGGCCGCTGGAAAGTCGGCGATGGAGCAGGAGGGACTTTCGAAATCACGCTGCAGCCCGCCGGCAAGGCGCATAAGACTCTGGGACAAGCGGACGGGACTTGGACGGTCGTCAAGGGTGAGGCGCTCATCACCTGGAAGGACGGATGGAGGGATATCATCCGGAAGTCAGGTCGGAAGTATCAGAAGGTGGCTTACCAGCCCGGCGCCTCTCTCGACGATCCGCCCAATAACACCGCCGACGCGGAGTACCTGGAAGGGCAGTGAGCGACGCGCTAGGCCCGCTCCGCGCGTCCGCCGCCATGTCATTCTGAGCGCTTCGCTTGTCATCCTGAGCGATAGCGAAGGATCGCTGCATTTGTAGAGTTAAGCAACTGCCGAGATCCTTCGTCGCCTGCGGCTCCTCAGGATGACAGCCACCGCGGTTGTACAGCAATCTGCTACGATGTGTACCATGAAGACGGTAACCGTCCGCGAAGTCACCCGGGAATTCTCGCGTAAGGTCGAAGCGCCCCTTCGACGCGGCGAAACGCTCGTCCTCCGCAAAAGGAAGGAAGTGCTGGGCCGCATTGTGCCTGAGCGGGCCAAAGCGAAGGAATATCCCGACTTTGCGGCCCGTCAGAAGAAAATCTTCGGCAACCGCAGGATTAATCTGAACGTCGGCGAAATCCTTCGCAAGGAAAGAAACCGCCTTTGAGTTCCTATGCGGATACCAGCTTCCTCGTCTCACTTTACGGGAAAGATGTAAACTCCCACTCGGCCATAGCCCTGGTTAAAAGATATCGTCCTGTGTTCCTGGTGACCCCCTTCGGGGAGGTGGAATTCACGAGCATTGTCTTGGCCATTGCCGCTCGTCCGAAAGGGTGGACAGTAAACGAGGCTCGAGCAATCGAGGAAAGTTTCGTTCGCGACCTCCAGTCGGGCGTTTGGCAGTGGGAAGACCTTCCCCCGGAGACCTGGCATAGAGCCCGTGAACTCTCACGACGCTACGCGCCCGTCCTCGCTAGCCGAGCCATGGATGCCCTGCACGTGGCTTGTGCGCTGCTTCTTGCCGCGGACGATTTCTATACCTTCGACCGGGACCAAGCCAAGCTGGCTCGCGCCGCGGGATTGGCCGTCCTGGGAACTTAGGCCACGGAAATGGAGACTTCATCCGTCACTATGACTCCAGCGCCGCCTGGAGCATGGCGCGGGTGTAGCCGACGTTATAGGCGAAGCCGGTATAGCCGCCTCCCCCGGGGTAATAGGGATGAAAGCCGGGGCGCTCGCGGTCGGCGTCGAGCGCGCGAGGATGTTCCGGATAAATCAGTCGCGGATATTTCTGGCGCACGAGTTCTTTCATCACCGCGAACATATCCACCTGGCCTTCGTCGATGAAGACTTCGGTGTATTTCTCGCGGGGCTTCTGGACGCGCACGTTGCGGAAGTGCACGTGGTTGATGCAGTCGCGCTCGCCGAAGTAGCGGCAGACCGCCACCGGGTCCTCGCCGATTTCCTTCGTCACACCGCAATCATACGTGATGCCGTTCGACTTGCTCGGAATGATATCGACGAGGTGTTTCCATCCCTCGAGGTTTCCCATGATCTGTCCCGAGCCGCGGCTGAGCGGCGCCGGAGGGTCGTTGGGATGGAGCGCCAGCCGCACGCCCGACTCCTCAGCCACCGGCACCACCGCCTTGAGGAAATAGGTGATGTTGGCCCACATCTCCTCCAAGCTGTGGACGCCTTCTTCGGGAAGCGGGGGCAGGTCCTTGACGCGGTCGTAATCGAACGCCGTCAGCCCGGCGCCCGCGCGGCCGGTTTCCGCGTAGTAGCCCTCCACGATGCGGTGCGCGTAAAAGTTGTATTCCACCACAGGCAGGCCGGCGCGGCCCGCGGCGCGAATGGACTGCCGCACTTTTTCGATCTCCTCATCCCGCCCCGGCCGACCATAGATCGTCTTGGGAAAGCCGTAGATCATCAGGTTCCCGAGCACCAAGCCGCCGGTCTTGAGCCGGTCCATGAGCGAGCGGATCTGCTCTTCCTTCCAGGGAATCGGCGGCCCGCCCGTGAGCACGTGGTCCACGCCGAGTTGCTTGATCCGGCGCATCCCTTCATCGTTTGGACTACTTGTCGAGACACCATCGTCCCCAATGCCCAAGCAAATCTTGGGGGTGGCGGGCCCCTCAGAGGGCATCTCCGGAGCGGCGCCTCCGTGGGCAAGCGGCGATATCAGCGCCGTCGCACCCACTGCTTTGATCAAGTTTCTTCGGGATATGGGCGAATTCATGATTCCCACCTGACGTCGGGCCGGAACTCCGCCGGAGTCATCGTCAAGCTCCGTCCGTACCCAACATAGCGATTGGCTTACCTCGGACCGTGCAGTGTAAGCGCGTACGGCGTGGAAGGCAACGGGGACGATTATCGCAGACATATTGCCCATATACGCGGACCCTGCACCCTGCACATTTTGTCCGGCCGTGGCAGAAACGGCGTGCCGGGAGCGCTAAATTGTCCGTGCGGTGAGAAACATGATTGGAACCTCTATTGCTCCACTTGTGGATTGGGCCTTATCCTGCGTGGCCCTTGCCACTTCCCGACCTATGAGCATCGCCGGACTCTTTATTCGCCGCCCCGTCATGACCACGCTGGTCATGCTGGCGATTCTGTTGTTCGGCATCGTCGGATACCGGGCGTTGCCGGTGAGCGATCTGCCCAATGTGGATTTTCCCACCATCATGGTGCGCGCCAACCTTCCCGGTGCAAGCCCGGAGACGATGGCTTCGTCGGTGGCGACGCCGCTCGAGCGCCAGTTCTCGACCATTGCCGGCCTGGACTCGATGACTTCCGCCAACTCCCTGGGAAATACCCAGATCACCCTGCAGTTCACGCTGGATCGCGATATTGACGCAGCCGCGCAAGATGTCCAAGCAGCCATCGCCGCCGCGGGGCGTCAATTGCCCCCGGACCTGCCGACCCCGCCGACTTATTACAAAGTGAATCCCGCGGACCAGCCCATTCTCTACCTATCGCTGAACTCGCCCACGCTTCCGCTTTCCGCGGTGGATGAGTACGCGGAGACTTTTGTCGCGCAACGCATCTCGATGGTCAGCGGCGTGGCGCAGGTGCAAGTCTACGGCGCTCAGAAATACGCGGTGCGTGTGCAACTCGATCCCAAGGCGCTGGCCACGCGCGGCATCGGGATTGACGAAGCCGCCGAAGCCGTCCGGCGCTGGAACGTCAACCTCCCTACCGGCACGCTCTGGGGCGATCACCAAGCGTTCACGCTGCAATCGAATGGACAACTTTTCGATGCCGCCGCATACCGCCCCATGATCGTGGCTTACCGAAACGGCTCTCCGGTGCGACTAGGCCAACTAGGCCGGGTGATCGACAGCGTCGAGAACGACAAGGTCGCCGGCTGGGTGCAGGACCGGCGCTCTGTAACGCTGGCCATTCAGCGCCAGCCCGGCACCAACACCGTGGAAGTTGTGAGCGCCATCAAGCGTCTGCTGCCCACCTTCAAGGCGCAATTGCCGGCCTCGGTGAGTCTCGACATCTTCTACGACCGCTCGGTGTCGATTCAGGACTCCGTCCACGACGTCAAGTTTTCCTTGTTTCTGGCGGTTTGCCTGGTGGTGATGGTGATCTTCCTTTTCCTGCGCAACCTCTCCGCTACGGTGATTCCCAGCCTCGCCCTGCCGATGTCGATCGTGGGAACGTTTGCCGCCATGTACCTGCTCGGCTACAGCCTGGACAACCTCTCGCTGATGGCGCTGACGCTTTCCGTGGGGTTCGTCGTCGATGACGCGATTGTGATGCTCGAAAACATCGTTCGCCACATGGAGCACGGCGAGGCCGCATTCGAGGCGGCGTACAAGGGCGCGCGAGAGATCGGCTTCACCATCGTTTCCATGACCCTTTCGTTGGCGGCGGTGTTCATCCCCGTGCTTTTCATGGGCGGCATCGTCGGCCGGCTGCTGCACGAATTCGCGGTGACGATTACCGTGGCGATACTGGTCTCGGGATTCGTCGCGCTGAGCCTCACTCCCATGCTGTGCAGCCGCCTGCTGCGCTCCGCGCGCCGCGAGGAGCACAACCGGCTCTACCGCGCTTCGGAAAAGGTCTTCAGCGGCATGCTCGGCGCGTACGACTGGAGCCTGCGAGGCATCCTGCGGCACCGCTTCGCAACCCTGATGGTGTCGGTGCTGATTCTTCTCGCCTCGGGTTATCTCTTCTACGTGATGCCCAAAGGCTTTCTGCCCAGCGAGGACACCGGCCAGATTTTCGGCGTCACCGAAGCAGCGCAGGGCATTTCGTTTGACGCCATGGCGCGCCACCAGCAGCAACTGGCGGCAATCGTCCAGGCTGACCCAAACATCGAATTCGTCAATTCTGCCGTGGGTTCCGGCCCGGGCGGCTCGACCACCAACACGGGGCGCATGTTCGTCCGCCTCAAACCGCGCGATAAGCGCGCGCTCAGCGCGGACGAGTTGATTGAGTCGCTGCGGCCAAAACTCGCCACCGTCCCCGGCATTCGCATGTTTCTCCAAAACCCGCCACCCATCCGCATTGGCGGATATATGACCAAGAGCCAATATCAGTTCACTTTGCAGAGTCCGGACACCGCGGAGCTTTTCCGTTACGCGCCGGTGCTCGAAGCGCGGATTCGCGAATTGCCGGGACTCCAGGACGTCACGAGCGATTTGCAAATCGAGAAACCGCAGATCAACGTGGAAGTCGATCGTGACAACGCGGCAAGGCTGGGCGTGACGGCCCAGCAAGTCGAGGATGCGCTCTACACGGCTTACGCAGCACGGCAAATTTCCACGATTTATGCGCCGAACAACGAGTATCAGGTGATCATGGAACTCGCGCCCGAGCAACAGCGCGAGCCCGTGGCGCTCTCCTGGCTTTACATCCGCTCGGACCGGGGCAATCTGGTGCCGCTGAACACCGTGGCGAAGCTGACGAATAGCGTGGGGCCGCTCACCATCAACCACCTCGGCCAGCTTCCGGCGGTGACGCTTTCCTTCAACCTCAAGCCCGGCGTGGCGCTGGGAGAGGCCGTGAACGCGGTCGGCAAGACCGCCCTCGAGACGCTGCCCTCCACCATGAGCACCGGCTTCCAGGGCACCGCGCAGGCCTTCGAGACTTCGGTGAAGGGCCTGGGCATCCTGCTGATCATGGCGATCCTGGTCATTTACATCGTCCTGGGAATTCTCTACGAGAGTTTCATCCATCCCCTGACAATTCTCTCCGGACTTCCCTCGGCGGGTCTCGGCGCTTTGCTGACCTTGATGATATTCCACATTGATCTTAACCTGTATGCTTTTGTAGGTATCATCATGCTGGTGGGCATCGTAAAGAAGAACGCCATCATGATGATCGACTTTGCGATTACCGCGCAGCGGACCCAGGGCAAGACCGCGCACGAGGCGATCTACCAGGGTTGCCTCATTCGTTTCCGGCCCATCATGATGACCACCATGGCCGCGCTTATGGGGACCTTGCCCATCGCGCTGGGCATGGGCGCGGGAGCCGAGTCGCGCCGCCCCCTGGGGCTGGCGGTGGTCGGAGGCCTGCTCGTCTCCCAACTCATCACGCTTTACATCACGCCCGTCTATTACACCTACCTCGAAGCCTTCCAACAGTGGATTCGGGGGACGCCCCGGAAGGAACCCGACTACATCGAAGAGGAAACGCGCGCGGCATGATTGCCAAAGCGCGGAGTTTGGTCCATGATGTTGCGCCCGGATCGGGAGCAATTTGTGTGGCGGAGTCGGGACCAGCCAGGAAAGCGCGAGAGGAAATCTTGCTTCGAGCAGGCAACTGGAAGATCGCGGAACTGTCATTCTGAGCGAAGCGAAGGATCCCAGTAGTTTCTTGAAGGTTCAAATACGGGGATTCTTCGCTTCGCTCAGAATGACATGAAGGCGGAATTTCAGCAGTCTGCCTGAGAAATTGTGGAGAGTGTGCATGCACGAGTCAATCATAAGGCGAAGCGCATTGGGGTTGTGCCTGCTCGTGACGATGGCATTAAGTTCCCATGTCTACGCGACGGGCGAGGCGGTTTTCAATGTCAAGGATTACGGCGCGACGGGAAATAAGACTGACGACGCGCGCCCGGCCATTCAAAAAGCCATCGACGCCTGCGCCGCCGCGGGCGGCGGGGTCGTGTACATTCCCCCGGGTCAATACACTTCCGGGACGCTGCACCTGCGCAGCCACGTGCGTTTTCGCCTCGAAGCCGGCGCCACGCTGTTCGCGTCGCAGGATCCGAACGCCTACGACACCGGAGGAATCGATTCCAAGGCCGCGTTGCTTTATGGCGAGGACGTTCAGGACATCAGCATCGAGGGTCGCGGCACAGTGGATGGCCAGTCCGAATATATCTGGCGGCCCGACGATTTCGAGCGCGCCTTCAGCCACAAAATCATGATGGAATCTCTGCACAAGTCCCTCATGCGTTCTTTCCCGAAAGGTTTTCCGGACCGCACGATTTACCCCCACATGGTTTGGCTGGGGCGATGCAAAGACGTCCACATTACCGGCCTGACGTTCCTTCATTCGCCAAGCTGGACGATGGCGCTCTATGCGTGCGAGCGCATGGTCATCGACGGCCTCTATATCTACACCAGCCTGAAGGAGGCGGTGTGGGCGGACGGCATTGATATGGACGGCTGCAAAGACATCCGCATCGCCAACTGCTCGATCGAGACGGGCGATGATTGCATCATCTTCATTTCCACCGACTCCTGGGGCCCGGCGCTGCTTTGCGAGAACATTACCGTCACCAATTGCGTGCTTTCCTCCGCCTCGGCGGCCGTCAAGTTCAGTGAAGGCAATAAGCTCGGCATCCGGCACATCGCCATCGACAACTGCGTCATCAAGAATACCAACCGTGGATTTGTTTTTACCATTACCACAGGAGGGTATATTAACGATGTGGTGATATCCAATCTCACCATCGACTTGCACCGCTTCGAGTGGTTCTGGGACGGAGACGGCCAGCCCTTCTATTTCCGCATCACCCGGCTCAGCGAATGGAACCGCGAGCCTGCCCAGCCCGGCGAAGCGCCGCCAGGCTCGATTCGAAATGTATTGATTCAGAACGTCATCGCGCACGTGCAGGGGGAGTCCCTGATCGCCGGGCACCCGGAGAGCTGGCTGGACGGCGTGAGCAACCTCAAGGCCCAGCCGCAGGAGAACTTCGGGCGGGAGCTGATGGAGCTGTTCACGTTCGGCGTCGATCACTACGTCGAGACCGACGTCTACGCCGCCGCGCGCGTGTTCACCGGCTGGAACCTTCAGACGACGGGCACGATTGGCCGGGGCGACGCGTCGTTCCGGTTCTTCTACAACGCCGCGCAGCACGAGACGTCGGCCAAGGACTTCAGCTTCCCGATCTACCCGCGCGGCGCGAGCCGCGCGAACCGCATCCCGGCGCGATCGGCCGCCGACGGCCTGCAGGACGGCCTCGACCTGATCCACGCGCTGGCGTTCCATCC
>JAIQGA010000199.1 GCA_020072925.1 Terriglobia bacterium
GATCGCAGCCGATGACCAGCCTTTCGGGCGCGAAATCGAAGGGGAAGTGGAGGCGAATGTCCCGCACCTGCTCGGAGGGCCGATCGGTGGTGTTGATCCAGGTAACGGTCAGAAAGAGCTCCGGACGGCCGCGGTAGACGACGCACCGGATGATGGAATTGAACAAGGGCTCCCCGTCCTCCGAACGACAGGGACCTTCCAGACGAAGAGACGCCCGGACCGGGCCTTTCTCCTCGATGATGACCTTTCGCTCTTTCGATCCGAGCGAAGCGCGGAACACTTTGTCATCGTGCCGGGTAAGGAAAAGATCTCCGACCGCGCCACCCTGCAAAATGGGCGTGACTTCTCCTCCGGCGCCGTAGGCGGCGAACATTTCCAACATGCCGTCGGTGCGCGACACGGTGAAGACTATCTCCCCTGAATCGAGACGGACTAGGCCGTCCTCGGTCCGGACCAGATCCGGGCCCGTGCGGGGGGTGCCGGTTTTCAAGACATAATCGCCCGGGCCGAACTCAGGTTCAAAGACCACTGCAAGCCATCGAACGCTGCCGTCAGGCCACAGAATTGATGGCCGGAACTGCGCCAGGACAGGTCCGCCGGAAGGCGCGAGGACAATCATCTTCGCAGCGTCCAAAAGGTGTCGCGGCGCAAAGGGAACGCTCAGTTCGGCGGGTGCGCCGTATGGCGCGGGCCCGGCGGGAGCTGCGACGTGAATGATGATCCGTCCATCTTCTTTAGTTTCTGGCGACGCGGCGCTGCCCGCGAGCTTGGAGCCCAAGGAAATTGCGGCCCCGGAACCGAGCGTCCGGCGCATGAATTGGCGCCGCGAAAGACCGTTTGTTCGCCGTGGCATTCTCATCCTCAATTTCGGACGCGCGCCCCCGCGGGCGGCATGCCCTTACAGGTTGCAGAAAAACCCACGGGGTTTGTCATGCTGAGCGCAGAAGCGTCTCCGCATCTTCAGGGTCAAGCAAATGCGGTAATCCCTACTCGTCCCGTCATGCAGGACTCCTCAGAATGAAAATAGGAGTGGTGCTCGCGCTTCATGCTACTTGCTCATTCGTACCAGTCCAAGATGGCTAGACCGGGTAACCGGGAGAACTCTCGCGTGTTGCGTGTGACCAGCGTGGCACGGTGGGCGAGAGCGACGCCGGCGATGAGGTTGTCCAGCGGGCCGATGGGGAGACCCCGCCTTTCCAGATCTACACGCACCGACGCCGCGGCTCGGGCCGACGAGCGGTCGAATGGGAGCACCGCCACGATCGCGAGGAACGTGTCGAACTGCTTACGCCGCTTGGCCGGCTGCGCTGATTTGGCAATGACGACTTCGATCTCATACAGCGATACTGACGAGATCGCGACATCTCCAGGCGGTGTGGCAAAGAGGTGCTCCGCTACCTTGCCTCGTCCCTTGAAGAAGTAAATCAGCGTGTTGGTATCGAGCAAGAACATAGAAAACGGTAAAAACGTGGGCAAGCCACGGCATCAACCTCGCGGCAACTTGGCTCCCGACTACAGGCGCACGCGGGGCCGATCCTTGCCGGTCACAGGCCGGAGTTCCCGGACATCAGGAAAATCCGGCCATGCTCCCGCCAACTCCCGAGCCTCGGGCGGCCAATCGGTGCGCGTCCGGTTCTTTACCAGGTCAGCGACCCATCGGCTGACCGAGACTCCGCATTTCCGGGCTGCCGCTTTCAAACGCCGCTCGGCAGCATCGTCAAGATATATCGTCACTTGACCCATGTTAGCGCCTCGAATCGGGTATAACACATATAAGTGCAATTATACTTGCTGCCCACGTCTCTTGGCAACGCTTGCTCGCCATCCCCGTGCGAGCAGAGGTCCGGGCCGATCACGCGCCGTTCGCTTGGCGGCAAAGCAAGGCAAGCTGATCAGGCCGGACCGCGACGTATTCCTCGCCGAGTCCCCTCGCGATATTAGCGGCCATATCCATGGTGGTCAGCCAGTTCGCGAGAAACACATGCAGGAACGCCGGGCGTCGCGCCGGCGTCCAGCGCTTGATCTCGTCGCGCCGGCGTCCAGCGCTTGATCTCGTTGATCATAGAATACTCTGCATCGCGTCGCGCCGAGGGCGTGAAAGTAAAAGGGCCCGGCGGTCGGTTGATGGCGCGAAAGATTGGGACGCCATCGACGGTCGTCACCAGGTTCTCAAGCGTCGTCACCCGGCTTCTTCCGTAATTGGCGAAGATGCCGCTGAGGCCGGGCATGGCGGCGATCTGCTTCCAAAGCTCCGGCCGCATCTCCGCGTAGGTCGAAATCACCGTGGCGTCGAGCCTCTTTCGATACAGATTGGACAGCCGCAGGTACTCGCGCCATATCTCGTCGCGGCGGTCCGCGGGATAGTTCTGCGCGTAATCCTCCTCATGGATATAACCGAGGCCAGTGAGCGCATTTACGAAGCAGTCGCCGGGCCGCGCGTGCCTGTAATAGTAGTCCAGCAAATCGGGTTGCCCGTCGAAAGCTGTGGAGCCGATCTGCCAGCCCAGGGGAACACTTCCGTGCGCAGGGTCGTCAAAAAGCTTGCGGTAGTAGTGGCGCTGGAAATTCCAACCATCGCCGTCGGAGCGAACATAGGCGAAGTAAACCTTATTGGTCTGAAGCTTTATCTCCTGGATGCGCTGGTGCAGCGCGGCTTTCGTTCCGGAGTGCACGGAGAGGTTGCCGACCGTAGGAGAATACGCGTCGAAAGCCGTACAGGGCGTGAACTTGGCGCAACGGCTGGCCAGGCGGACCCCGAGAGTTTCGCCGACACCTCCTTTCTTGTCGCCGCTCCCCGGCCACCCCAGGCAAGGAATATTAGGGGGCCATTGCATCATGACCTCTTCGGCGAACTTCACCTCCGCATCGGACGAGGCCTTGGGATTCCGTTCTTCATCACCGGGGCCGGAGATCCAGAGGGTTGGAATCCTAAATTCCACCAGGTAATCCCGCAGCGCCACTTCCTGGGGCGCCAGGATCGCAAGCGCCTGCTTGGAGAGGCCGTCGCCGAGTTGCTGGAACGCCCAACGGTAAGCGTCAACATCTTTCTGCCAGCGGAAGGTTCGAAGATCAAGTCCCACGTCGCTTGCATCCGGGCTCGAGCCCAGAGGCAGGTTGAATTGCTCGAAGGTGTTGGGAGTCGCGACCAGCCCGCCGCGCACCGCCGCCAGCATGGTTGCCACATTGATGCTGGCAGGGACAGCCGGATCGGTGACAAACATCTGCGAGACGCTGGGCAAGAAGCGCGCGAAAACTTCCCCCACTTCCAGCCATTCGATGCGGTCAACGTCGCCGCGCTCGCGCAGCCATTCGAGCCACAATTCATCGTAGCGGTCGTGGATCAGATAGAGCCGCGGCTGAGTCCGGTTGACGAGGCCTTGAAGGCAGGAGAGAGTGAGCCGCAGGTCCCAGGCGTAGGAGGTCAGGTCCCCGGAACGAAACGCGTACAACGTTCGCGCCGGCGCGGGCGACTTCGGGCACAAGTGGATTCCGTCGTCTTCTGCCGCCTCAACTTTTCTGAGAACTAGCGAGCCCGCCAGTGCGGCACCGGAAATCTCCAAGAATTGCCTGCGGTCGAAACGGTTCTTGAACATGAATCACCTGCCGGGTCAAGGCTTCATCGCGAGGCGGCTCTTGGATTCAAGGCTGCGGCTGCTCGCCCGGTCTAAGGAAAGTAACAGTTCTCTTCGAGACTCCCGCCATGAAGAAGCGCGCGGTCCGGCCCACGACTTTGTCCGTTTCTCCTGGCGCCAGACCGATGACCTCCGGATACCAGCCGTTCTCGAGTTTCGTGGGCGAGACCTTAGTCCCGGACATGATTTTCTGAATCTCCGGCCGGTCGAGAATCTTCCGCGGTTTGCTCCAGCCGAGAGGGTTCCCAACATCCCGGTTGAAGCTGATGTAGATGCCGTCTTGCGTCAGCTTCGTGTCGACGGCATGATTCAGCAGCATCACGTAAGTTCCCAGGTAAGTATTCCAGTGAATCGCCGGCCCCCAGAACATCTCGCCGTCTGCGCGGTGATAATCGCGTGTGGCGGGGAAGACGGGCGTGACGTGTCCCCACAGCGCAGGCTCGCTCCAGGCTCCCTTGTACCACTTCTGGACTTTGCCGGAAGGGTTTTTGCGGTCGGCGTACCGCATGCGGGCCGCCCACACGCCCTGCTCCTCAAACCGCGAGTCATAGCTCGTTCCGTAGAAATAGAAATATTCCTTCTTCTCGTCAAGATAGAAGACGAAGTCACCCGTTCCTCCCACATCCCAGGGGCTCGCCGTGTCACAGCGCACGGCACAGGGCGCGGCAGAAATGATAAAGCCCAGGTCTTCCCACGTCGCGCCGTTGTCGCGCGAGCGAATCCAGCCGACGCGCGGCATGGTCGGCAGATGGTTGTTTGAGACGCAAATCGCATCCAACTCGTAATGGTACGCGCCGTAGAGAACCCCGTCGTCCTCGTCCTTCCAGGTGGCCTCGATCCAGATAAAAAGCTTGTCGTTCAGGGCCCCGAGCTTGGTGGAGACCCGGTTACCAAGATGCAGGAGGTCCGGCCCGGAGTTCCGGTGGGGATGGCCATAAGAATTGAAGACATAGAGCGTCGAGCCGTCCCAGTGCGCCGGACTGTTGGAGTCCACCCCAGTGATCTGGACCAGCGGCACCTCCGAGAAGGCCACCGAGGGCAAAGCCTCTTGCGCGGATGCCTTCGCGCACCACGCTAGGATTCCCAGAGAGAGGAGCAGCGTCAGACTGGAAAAGTGCAGAGTGACCTTCTGCAAACCAGCATCTATTCGTCCCATGGCGCACCTGCGGATGTTTGTCGTTGGATCAAGAGCAACTGGACTCACGGCTGTTTCTCTCCCGGCTTGAAGAAGGTGATTTCCAGACGCGAGGAGCCTGTCATAAACAATCTTCCCGTTCGGCCGCACAGCTTGTCCGTTTCACCCTTCGCAGTCCCGATCACCTGCGGATACCAGCCGCTCGAGACCGTGTCGGCGATCACCATGCCATCTTTGGAAGGCCGCAGCTCGCCGTAATAGACCCCTCGAGGAATCAACAGCATTCCGCCCTCAACCTTGCCAAGCCTTGTCGCCTCAAGAATCCCTGGTCGGTCGAGAATCATGTGGGGCTCGCTCCAGCCGCCCGGGTCGCCCACATCGCGGTTATAGGTGATGTAGATGCCATCCTCATTAAGCTTGGTGTCGATAGCGTGATTCAGGACCATCACAAACATGTTGAGATAGGTGTTCCAGTGGATGCACGGCCCCCAGAACATGCACCCATCCGGTTTGTGGTAGTCGCGCTGTGCGGGAAAGACGGGCGTCACGTGACCGCCGAGCCCGGGCTCGGTCCATCCGCCGTTGTACCACTTCATAACTTTTCCGCTGGGGTTATTCCGGTCCTCATAGCGCATCCGGGCCACAAAAACTCCCTGCTCTTCAAACCTTGGATCGTAGCTGGTACCGTAAAAGTAGAAATACTGCTTCTGCCGGTCAGGGATGAAAACAAAATCCCCTGTGCCACCGGAATCCCAGGGGCTGTTGGTCTGGCAATTGATGGCGCAAGGGTCCGCGTAGATGATGAATCCCAGGTCTTCCCAAGTTGCACCGTTATCACGCGACCGAATCCAGCCGATTCTCGGCGCCGTCAGAATGTGCTGATTGGAGAAGCAGACGCTATCCGGCTCGAAATGGTAGGCGCCGTAAAGAGTGCCGTCGTCATCCTTCCAGGTGCTTTCAATCCAAACTTGCAGCTTGTTGTTCTGGCCGCCAAGGTCCACCGAGATCCGTCCGCCCAGATGCTCGATGTCCGGCCCCGAGGTCCTCCAGGGATGACCGGCATTGTTGAACAAGTAGAGCGTGTCACCGTCCCAGTGCAGAGGATTATTCGAGTCGGTTTCGTGGTCCAGGCTGCGCTCTGGGACTTCTACGCCCGGCATCTGGATGAGCGGCGCTTCCCGCAAAGCGACCGCTGGAAGGCCGCTTTCCGGCTTGGCAGCGGACTTGAACTCCAATTGGGTCGCCGGTGCAACTCCGTCATAGAGGCAGAGAAAACAAATGCTGGCTATCAGGCAAATGAGAGTCCCTAATCTAACTCCTTGCGCGGTGAGTTTCATAAGATTCCTCGAAGAGATCTATTCACTCTTTTCACGCGGTTTGAGAAAGATGATTTCCAAACGTGACATACCCTTCATGAAGAAGCGGCCGGTGTGCCCGCACAGCTTGTCCGTCTCTCCTTTCCGCGTTCCGATCACTTCCGGATACCAGCCATTCGATTGGTCAGGACGAAAACCTCGGATGGCCTCCATGATTCCATCCCGGTCAAGGACCCTTTGCGGCTCGCTCCAACCCTTCGGATTTTCCAAGTCGGAGTTGTAGGTAATGTAAATGCCCTCCTGGGTCATCTTTGAATCGATGGCATGGTTGAGCAGGATGACGTAGGTATTCAGGTACGTATTCCAATGAATGGCCGGGCCCCAGAAAATGTCGGCATTACCTCCATGCCAGTCGACCTTGGCGGGAAAGATGGGAGTGAAGTGTCCTCCCACTCCCGGCTCGCTGAATTGGCCGTTGTACCATTTCAGGGCTTTCCCCGCCGGATTGTCGCGATCCGCATAAGGCAGGCGCGCCACGCCGACCCCCTGCTCCCGGAAATTCTTCACATAACTGCTGAAGAAAATATAGAAGTACTCCTTCTTCCGGTCCAGGATGACGGAGAAATCCCCCTCGCCTCCGGCGTCCCAGGGACTCTTGGTGTCGCAGCGGAAATCAGCCGGGTCGGCGGCGAGAATGAACCCCATATCACGCCACGACTGTCCGTTGTCCAACGAAATGAGCCAGCCGATTTTGGGCGCAGTGGGGAGATGGTCGTTCCCGAAGCAGACGTTGTCCGGCTCATAGTGGTATATGCCATAGAGCGTGCCATCATCATCCTTCCAGGTACTCTCGATCCAGATCCACAAGCGGTCATCAATCTGGCCCAGTTGCGTCGAGATCGAAGAATCGAGATGCATCAGATCCGGCCCGGAGCTGCGCCAGGGGTGCAGAAACGAGTTGAAAAGGTAGAGGGTATCCCCATCCCAGTGAGCAGGGCTGTTCGAGTCAACCTCGTGGCGCCTGTAGCCCGGGTTATCTACTCCCGGCATCTGGAGCACCGGTACTTCACGCCATTGCACAGAGGGGAGGTTAGGGCTCGCAGAGGTGTCCTTGAACGGCGCGGATTGCGTCAAGAGCCCTGGGCCAAGCCCTGAGGGAGTCGTAGTCCGACATTCCCAAATTGCCACCGGGGATGCAGGGAGTTGAGATCTATTGTTCGTCGGTAAGACCCTGGAGCCATGGTCGGAACTGGCCATCAAGCAGGAACACGCCATCAGCACCAGAAGCAGAGCGGTCAACGCCCGTTTCACAATCATGGGGGTATCCCTCCTTGTTAGAAACTAAAGTCCTGGCTGACACCCTCGAAGCGTGCCATCCCGGGCGAAGCCAGCCTTGCCCGGCCCTCTTCCCGAAGCCTCATGACGGCCCCAAGGGGATTAATGAAGCGTTTCATTGGGCGTAGGGTAGGGTGCCTTGGTCTGATTGTCAAGCGCTTTGTCCGGATTCCTAGAAGATGTGTTGGATAGGCCGAATGATGGAGAAAAAGACAGCAGATGGCCGATCAGGAACTCGCTTCGGAAGCTCGGGCCTCCTGCAAAAGAGGGCGCGTTGTGCCGCGCCGCATCAACGTTACAGGAAGGATGACTTCGGGAAGTCGCTTGCCGGGCGAGCGCAACTTTTCGACCGCCATCCGGGCAAGCTGCCGGCCTATCGCGAACTTGTCAACTCGCACGGTCGTCAAGGGAGGAACTTTGAACTGCGCCTGGTCTTCGTCATGGTAGCCGATCAAGCTCACGTCGCGCGGGACCTGGAGGCCCCGCCTCGCCAAGGCGTCCCAAGCGCCATGGGCGATGTCGTCGTAGCCGGCAAATACGGCGGTCAGCGGCTGACCTTGATCGAGGATCATCTCCATGCAGGCGTAACCGTTGGCGTAGAGATTGTCGGAGAGTCCGATAGTCTGCCCGCGCGGGTCGAGGCCGTGATCACGCATGGCCTGCTGGTACCCCTCGAAGCGCGCCCGGTACCACGGCAAGGACGCATCACCGATATACCAAATATCCCGATGACCCAGTTCAATAAGGTAATCCGTCGCCTCGTAGGATCCACTCAGGTCATCCCATCCCACTTGGTCGAACGGAGGGCGGGGGTTCTTGCCGGTGTAGGTATTCTTCAGCAAAACGTAAGGAACCCCCAGCGCCTCAACCGCTTCGATGAAATTCTCATAATTCATGCCCGCCAGAATGAGGCAATCCGCGACCCCGTGGCTCTCAAGGACCTTCGGCAGGAGCAGTTCCGATGGTTTCTTATCGGGATCATAGTTGTAGCGCGTGAACAGGACGAAATAGCCTTCTTCCGCACAGGACTCTTCCACACTCTGGAGGACGTCGGAGTGAAACGCGTAGAGGAGCTTGCGATTGCTCTGGACAAAGGAAATGATGGGTGAGGAATTCTGGACAAAGCTGCGGGCACGAGCATTAGGACGGTAATTCAACTCCCGGATAGCTTCTTCGACTCGCTCCCGAAGCCCCGGGTCCACTCCCGGGCGGTCGTTGATGACCCGCGATACAGTCCCAATGGCGACTTTCGCACGCTTGGCCACATCTTTGATCGTTACCGGCATGAACTAAACCTGTCCAGCGTTTCCTTCCGTGCCAGAATATCGTGATGAAACGCTATATTGGGAACTCTATAGGGGCCGTGCAAAGAAGTCAATCAATTCCACGCAGGCCCCAGCAGGGCCTTGAAACCTTGCCACGCGTGAGTTGATGGCGTAGGTGGAAACTCGCGATGGCCAGTTGACAACCCCCCGGAATATTGGTAGCCTCGCAGCGTTCGATGAAACACTTCACAAAGGCGTGTCAGGATTCCGGACGGGAGGCAGAGACTTGACCACATCGCCAGTGACCGTCATCGCGGATTACGGCGACCGTTGCGGAGAATGCCCAGTCTGGGATCCCTCGCAGGGCGTCCTCGAGTGGATCGACCAGGTGGGGCAGAAATTCTATCGCCTCAACTGGACCTCGCGACAGCACACCATTGTTACCGGTGAGGTCGCCATGAACGGCTTCCGGCCGAATCGTTCCGCGGGATACGTAATTGCCACAAGCCAGGGCATTTGGCATTGGGATGGCCACCATGGCCCGACAGCAATTGTCACTGAAATTGGTGGCCGTCCCTGCCAGGTTAACGATTGTGTCGCGGATTCTCGCGGTCGCTTCCTCACAGCTTCATATTTTTATAATCCCGCGGACAAGTACGAACTGGGGAGTCTGATCCGAGTGGACACCGACGGAAAGGCCAGCATTCTCGACGAGGGATTTCACCTTTCGAACGGCCTCGGTTTCTCGCCGGATGACCGGATTCTCTATTTCGCGGATTCGGCGGCGCGTCGAATCTATTCTTATGATTATGATGTGCATACGGGTTCTGCGAGCAACCGCCGCGTGTTCGTCCAGGTACCCCTGGAGGAGGGCCTTCCGGACGGTCTCGCGGTGGACGCCGAAGGATTCGTCTGGTCGGCTCAATGGTACGGAAGTTGCGTTGTCCGCTATGACCCCGACGGGAAGGTGGAAAGGCGAGTCACGACTCCGGCCAAGCAAACGTCTTCGTTGGCATTCGGAGGCGCCGACCTTACGGACATCTTTGTGACGTCCGCCGCCCAGTCGGAGGCCATGCCGATCATGCCGCCGGGCTATGATCCGAACACAGGGAATTTCGGGGGCGCCTTATACCACTTCAATCTCGGCATCCCAGGCCTGCGGCAACACCAAGCAGACCTTGAACTGCCGCTCGCCCCAAGGTCAACTACATGATTCACGAAACCCAACTTTCGAACCTCGCGACCGCCGCCGCCGACCGACTTCTTTCTTACGCCTGGAAACTCTGGTTCTGGGGCGACTCGGTGGGCTTTGAAGGCCTGCTCGACGCCAGCGAACTGACAGGGCAGGAAAAGTATCGGACGTTCGTCTACGGGGTCTTCAAGGGCTGGCTGGCTCGCGAGCTGTCCCGCAGCCAGTTTGACTACACTGCGCCCGGGGTCGCACTCTTGCGCGTCTACGAGAGGACGGGCGACACTGCCCTGATGGCTGCAGCCTTGCGGCACGCCGAGTACATGGCTTCATTCCGCCAAACGGATTCCGGCGCCTACGTGCGCTATGAGAATGCTGCGATCGAACTGCCTCCCGAACTACCCCCTGGCCATCCGGGTTCGGAAGCCGCGCGGGAGATGGCGGAGCAGGTGATTGACGGCGGGCCTTGCATTTTCGTCGATTCGATGCACTTTGACGGCCCCTTTTTCGCCAAATTGCACCAGCTCACAGGCGAAGAGCGTTACCGTCAACTCGCCTTAAGAAACATCCTCTCTCAACTGGAGCTTTTGTTCGACCCCGCGAAAGACCTCCTGCATCATTTTTGGATGGAGCGAACCAGGAGCCGAAACGGTGTGCTCTGGGGCCGCGGGAACTGCTGGGGCCTCCTGGGGCTCGCGGAAACACTAGAATACCTCCCCGCCGAGGATGCGGGGAGCGGGAGTCTGCGTGAGGCGCTGCGGAAAATCCTGGCGAAGATGGCGCAGTTGCAGACAGTTCAGGGAGGTTGGCACACCGTGCTCGACGACCCCGAATCCTACGTCGAGACTTCAATTGCAGCCTTCATGGTCCATGTCCTCTCCCGCGCGATAGAGTTGGGCTGGATTGAAGCCGAGCAATATTCACCCCTCGTTGAATCGGCAGTCTCGTACATGCTTGACCATATCGGGCCCGACGGCCTGCTCGAGGGGGTTTCTTACGAGACTTTCCCCAGCACGAGGGCCGAACACTATCGCCACATGCCTCGCGGGGCCGTGGTTCCGTGGGGCCAGGGCCCGCTCTTGACCGCTCTCTGGGCCTACGCACGGCTGCAACGCTCGCGTGAAGTGAGCGATGCAGTTACCCGGGGGAACGAATTTGATCCGGATCGATAACAAAGTTGCGCTCATCACGGGCGCCGCGGCGGGAATTGGCGCCGCGATTGCCGAGCATTTCTCGGAAGCGGGTGCAGCCGTCGTCGTTTTCGACATCAACGGCGAAGGTGCACGACGCATGGAGGAGAAGCTTCGCCAGTCCGGCCGCGCCCTGGCGGTAATCGGGGACGTCTCGTGCGAAGAGGATGTCAAGGCCGCCATCGAGCAGACCATCCGCGAATTTAGGACCCTCGATATTCTGATCAACAACGCGGGCATTGAGGTGGCCGGCCCGATGATTGAAATGACTTCGAGCGACTGGGATCACCAGTTGAACGTGAATCTGAAAAGCGTTTTCCTTCTTGCGAAGTACGCGATACCCCACCTGCGCGGACATGGCGGCGCGATTGTGAATATCTCTTCTGTGCATGCCTTCGTATCATACGAAGGGAACGCGGCGTACGATGCCTCGAAAGCCGGCATGTTGGGCCTGACTCGCGCGCTGGCCCTTGAGCACGGGCGCGACGGAATCCGGGTCAATGCCATCTGCCCTGGGTATATCGACACGCCGATGATGGACGAGTGGTTGCGTACCCAACCCGATGCCGCCGCAACCCTGCGGCAAGTGCTCGGCGTTCATCCCCTGGGCCGGATCGGCACGCCCCGCGATGTGGCCGATGCGGCGCTTTTCCTCGCCTCCGACGCCGCGTCCTTCATATCAGGAACTTTCCTCGTGGTGGATGGCGCGATGACCGTTGCCGGACATTGACGCAAGATACGGGAGCTCTTCCATGAAGATCCAGAGAATCGAGTGTCTGCAGCTTCGCTCTCCCCATGCGGCGCCGGAGGATTGTGACGGCGCGGTCGATACCGCGGCGATCCGTGTGACCGCCGACAACGGAATGTACGGGCTGGGTGAGACGGACGCACCGCCCAATGCCATCGCGGCGCTTCTGGAAACACCCACGGCCCACATCTGGAGCCGCAGCATCCGGGATATCTTGCTCGGGCAAAACCCTTTGGAAGTCGAGCAGTTATGGGACCAGGTCTATGAAGGCACGATCTATCACGCCCGGCGCGGGCTCGGGATTCTGCTGCAATCCGCGATTGACATCGCCCTGCACGATCTCCGGGGGAAAATCCTGGGCGTGCCCGTCTATCAACTCCTGGGCGGAGCCGCGCGGGCGCACGTGATTCCGTACGCCACGCTCTTCCCGAGCATGCCGCAGGGGCGCTCGTGGGCGGAGATGCAAGACTGCTGTTTCGCTTTGATCGATAAGGCCATTAGCCTGGGCTTCCGGGCGATGAAGATGGAGATGCTCTTTTACGATTTGGTCAACGACCGCGAACTCGTGCGGTTTATTCATGAGTGCCGTAAGCGCATGGGTGACGGCCGGGACTACATGATTGACGTGGGATACCGGTGGAAAAATTTCAACGCCGCGCTCGCGGTTCTGCGCGCGATCGAGGATGCGCGCTTGTTCTTTGTCGAGACGCCGTTGCATACGGACGACCTGGAGGGACTGGCTCGGCTCGCCGATGGCACTACCACGCCGGTCGCCGTGGGGGAGTTCCTCCAGACGCGGCATGAGTTCCGCGAGCTGATGGACCGCGGGCACTGTGACGTGATCCAGCCCGACTTGGGACGGGCGGGTGGAATCACGGAAGCGATGCGATGTGCCCGCATGGCGGCGGAGCGCGGCTTATACTGCGTGCCGCACGCCTGGAAGACCGGATTGTCGGGCGCGGCGACGCGCCACTTTGGCGCCGCCGTCGCGAAC
>JAIQGA010000200.1 GCA_020072925.1 Terriglobia bacterium
AGGGAACGAGTGCTGGCGCTTTGCCTGCCAGGCGGCGCATGACGCGCGGCGTCGCCAGTCGCCACTGCGCCACCAATCGGTCACTGGGCAAACCTTTTTCGATGAGGCTGGGAAAGTGGCCGTAGCAGTCGGGGATGTATTCTTCCGCCACCGCGCCCAGACGGTGCAGGTTCAGCGTCGCGTTGCGGCTTTGCAGCGGATCGTAAGTCCAGCAGATCGTCTTAATGCCTTCCTCGAGCGCCAGGCGACGATGCACGAGCTTCATGCGAAAGCCGAGGCCCTTGTCGCGGTGCTTGGCCTCGACAGCCATCATGTGCGACCAGTGAATCAGGCGTCCATGATACCGCGCCAGGAACGCATAGATAAAGCCCGCCACGCGGCCGTCAACGAGCGCGCCGAGAACCATCCCTCCGTACTTTTGAGTCACACTCAGGACTTCGCTGCCGACACCCAGGTTTCCCCAGACCTCGTTCTGGATGCGTTCACACTCCTGGTATTCCTGAAGACTCTTGAGCCGGCGAATTACCACTCCAGGCATGGAGGCTCCGCGAGATCGCAGAAGGGAATTGACGAGGAATACCCTCGACTGTCGACTTCTTCCTAGGACTTTGTCCGGTCCCAGACCTTGCGAAACAGGTCGACCGAGCCGGGCGCGTAGCCAGCGTAATGATTGTTGAAATAACCGAAGAGCCGGATGCCGCGCCGGAGGAGTTGCCGGACGACGGGGATCCAAATTTCCATTTCCTCTTCGCGGTCGATGATGACCCGATCCCAGTGCTTGGTTTTTTCCTCGATGCCTTTGCGGTCGCCCAGCCAGCGCAGATAGGTGAAATCCGCAGTCACCACGTCCTGCTTCGACATCAGTTCGGTAACCGGCGTCATCCAGGGATGAGCGATAAGCGCAAGCGCCACATTCTTCTTTCGCAGGAGGTCGAGAAACGGGCGGTTGATCCAGTACTTGTTGCGGATCTCGAGCGCATAGCGATAATCCCGTGGCAATTGGTCGAGAAAGGGATCGAGCAGGGAAGCGAAACCTTCCCAGGAAGCGAACGCCTGCTTGTTAAAGTATGGGAACTGGAGCAAGAGCGGTCCGAGTTTATCGCCAAGCAATTCCATGGCGCTCAAGAAGGTGCGCATGTCGTCGCGGCAATCCTGCATGACCTTCTCGTGCGTGATGACCTGCGGGAACTTCGCCGCAAACAGGAATCCCGGCGGCGTGCGCTCGCGCCAATTCTTCACCATGGCCATGGAGGGCGGCCGGTAAAACGTTGCATCCACTTCCACGGTGTCGAAGTGCTTGGCGTATTCGGCAAGGAAATTTGCGGGCAGCGTATTGGGTGGATAGAAAACACCCAGCCAGTCTTCGCTCGACCAGCTTGACGTACCGAGGCGCAGGTTGGGGATGGGGTCCAAGCTCTACTCGTTCTGTTCAGATTGCAGCGCGACTCGTGTTTTCGCGTCCGGAAATCGTCGGCGCCCTGCTCCAGGCCTACATTCCCTGGCACATGCCCCGCCGCGCGGCGCCGCATGCGCCGCAGGGCCCTTCCTCGGCCTTGGCCGCGGCGCGCGAGCTTCCGGCCACAGCGAAGACTGAGAGCAATTGTTCCACCCGCGGGCTTTCACACTTCTTGCAGACCACTTCAGTCTGGGATGAGGCAACAATCTTTTCAAATTTCGTTCCGCAGTCGCGGCACTTGTACTCGAAAATTGGCATTCCTGATCTCCTTGTGGGACTATATCGGAAGCGCCCGGGGTTTTCAATCGAACGGGAGGGAAACCAGGGGGGACTTTAAGGGTTGGCCATAGGCGCATTTTTTCTGCCTGCAAGCGCTCTTTGCGCGGAAAATCGCTTGACAGCCTACGGCTTATTGCATAGAGTGTCGCGCAGCCATCATGTTGAGGACCCAATAATCTTGTCTTGAGGAGAGGAGCAGCAAATGGCGAAAGTGATGACCAAATCCCAAGTTGTGTCTCATCTGGCAGAGAAAGCGAGTATCCAGAAGAAGGCGGCGGCAGGGCTTCTGGAAGAACTCGTGAGTCTGGCCACACTGCAATGCAAGAGCACTGGGCAGTTCGTGATTCCCGGCCTGGGCAAGGCCGTCAAAGCCAACCGCAAGGCGCGGATGGGGCGCAATCCTCAGACCGGCGAGCCCATTAAGATTCCGGCTAAGACCGTCGTGAAGTTCCGTCTGGCCAAGGCGTTCAAAGACGCAGTTGTACCTCCCAAGAAGAAGTAGCGGATTTGCTGCGGGCCGCTGGTCGGCCCGCAGCGTCTCATCCTGGCAACCAAGGGGTCCGGCGCGGTGGTGTCGTCGCGTAAGGCGCAGTGGAGTGGACGCCGGCCAGGGTGACGTGTGCTGCGGCCACCGATGCGCTCCCGAACGCCCGAACGAATTGCCCGGCGCGAAGGTGTATGTGTGCCCGGGAGAGACTCCGAAGCGCCTGTTGAATAGCCCCGGGAAACCACCTGCCCAGACCCTTCGTCCTCGCGGCTGGAGCGCGGGCGCGGATAGAGGCCGAGCTTTGCGGGGTGAGTTGGGTGGGAGTCGCTAGCGCGTGTACCGCGTAGGCTGCGGCCCTTCTTCGAGCGCCGCGCGGTCCCAGATCATCCCTTCGCGCGAGTAGTGGGCGATCTCGAAATCCTGCGTCAATTCCAGCGCGTCCACCGGGCAGGCATCCTCGCACAGCCCGCAAAACATGCACCGCGACAGGTCGTAGGTGAACGTCGTCAGCCGCTTCTTGCGGTCTTCCGTGCGCGCCCAGCCCACCACGATCAGGTTCTCCGGGCAGGCAATCGAGCACAGGTTGCAGGCGATGCAGAGCGTCTCACCGCTCTCGGGATGGTTGTTGAGCCGCGGCGCGCCGCGGTAGCGCTCTGCCACCGGCGGCCGCTCCAACGGATACTGCTCGGTATAGATGGCGCTCGGACGCTGATAAGAAAACGTCAGCTTTAGACCCCGGAACAGGTCGACGAGAAAAATCCGGCGCAACAGTTCGTTGATACCCATTTTGGCAACCCCCAGCCACCGTCTCCTGGGACGGCGCTGTTTCAGGACCTTCGCGGCTTTGCGCAGAATCCTGCCCCCGTTAACCCTACCTGAAGTAGTGCGGAAGACATACGACTTAAGTCGGTACTATGAAGTTATTCTCTGTTTCCCAAAAGCTCTGGTATTCTCGATTACCGCAGGGCGTTGGGATTCGCGGATTGGGCAAGGCTACCGGGTTTGAGGCAGCGTCACGCGAGCTGAAAGTAACCTTGCCGCGGAGAGGTGTGGAGATGAGCGAAAAAGCTCAAGCGACCGTGGGAGTGTTTGGCATCGGCCTATCGGCCTACTGGCCCCAGTTTCGGGGGTTGCGCGAGCGTCTGGAGGGATACCAGAGCAAGGTTGAGGCGCGTGTTGGGGAATGGGCGCGTGTCATCAGCGGTGGCTTAGTGGATGACGCGGAGCGCGCGCGGCAAGCCGGCGAGGCCTTCCGGCGTTCGGGGGTAGACCTGCTCCTTTGCTATGTCGGGACGTATGCCACTTCTTCCCAGGTTCTTCCCGTTGTGCAAGGCGCCCAGGTTCCCTGCGTGGTCTTAAATTTACAGCCTCGGGCAGCACTGGATTATCCCCGCACGGACACCGGCGAGTGGCTCGCGAATTGTAGCGCGTGCTGCGTGCCGGAAATATCCTGCGCGTTTGCCCGCGCGGGCATCCCTTATCACCAGGTGACAGGGATGCTCGAGCCGGAGCCCGGTGTACACGAGCCGTGGGAATCCGCCTGGCGCGAGATTCGCGAGTGGTGCGAAGCCGCCACGGTGGCGCATAACCTGCGCGGGGCGCGCATGGGTTTTCTGGGACATACCTATCCGGGGATGCTGGACCTTTACAGCGACTTCACCCAGCATCAGGCGCAATTGGGGACGCACATCGAGGTCCTCGAGATGTGCGATCTGGATGAGCGCGTAAAGGGCGCCACACCGCAGGATGTGAAGCGACTGGAGGACGCGGTGCAAAGCATGTTCGACATCGCGGAGGACAGCCCTTCCGACCCCTTGGCGCGGCGGCCCGACCCCGAGGCATTGAAATGGTCCTGCCACGTCGCTGCGGGACTCGAGCGCCTGGTGGGCGACTTCCACCTGGACGGACTGACCTATTACTACCGCGGCCTCAGCGGCAATCGGTACGAAGACCTGGCGGCGGGCCTGATCGTCGGTTGTTCGCTGCTTACGGCGCGGGGCATTCCCTGCTCGGGAGAGGGGGATCTGAAGAATTGTCAGGCGATGAAGATGGTAGACCTTCTGGGCGCGGGCGGAAGCTACACAGAGATTTACGCGCTGGATTTTCGCGAGCGCTTCATCCTGATGGGGCACGATGGGCCGTTCCATCTGGACATTGCGGAGGGCCGCCCGATTCTGCGCGGCTTGGGACTTTATCATGGCAAGGCGGGTGCGGGCGTGAGCGTCGAGGCGAGCGTGCGTAAAGGCCCCGTCACCATCTTGAGCCTTACGCAGACACGCGATGGCCGGTTGAAGCTTCTGGCTGCCGAAGGGGAATCGTTGCCGGGCGAGCGTTTGAAAATCGGAAATACCAACAGCCGCCTGCGTTTCGCGTTAGAGCCCGCGGCTTTCATGAATGCCTGGTGCCACGAAGGCCCCACGCACCATTGCGCGCTAGGCGTCGGACATATTCTGGGAAAGATCCAGAAGGTTGCGTCGCTCTTGAATCTGGAACTGGTAACGATCGGGGATTCCGCGCATCCTTCGCCCGGCCATAACTAGTGCCTCAGCCAGGGTAGCTTGGCCGGAGGCTGTGGCCGGCTCCTGGTCTTCCACCCGAACCAGGCCACAACCCCCAGCATGCCCAGCCAGCCAAGGACTCGAACGAAGGCGCCAATCGCCGTGTCGTGCTCGAGCACTCCGAGCTTGATGAAGATGTACGCCCAGTCATGCTCGGCGTATTCCGCGTTGCCCACGGTAACGTACTGGAGCGCCTGCGCGCGCGAGTCGGCCATATAGGTGGCGACATTGAGGAAGTTCTCGAAAAAGAAAAACGCCGTAAATGCCGTCCCGAGGATCTGACGCTGGAAAACGAAGTAAATCGCCAAGGCCAGAGGCACACCGAGTTGGAGGATTGTCCCGCCCAGCACCGCGAGCGTCTGGCCAAACCAGCGAAAGAGCAGATGCCCGCCTTCGTGTATAGGCAGAAAAACATAGTCGATGAATAAGTACCCGCTTTTATTGGTGAGGGCGTAGACCAGGAAAATCCCATAAAACACCAGCCAGCCCACGCGCGTCGGCTTCGATACGGGATGCCAGTCTTCTTCAAGAGCTTCCAGGAATTCAAGCTGCATCAGCGTATGAGCGGGCAGAGGCTCTGCCTGCGCGGACGACATTCTAAGCCTGCCTTGTGTTAAAGACCATCGCAATGTCGCGGGAGCGTTGACAGTTTTTGGAGAGGCGAGGGGCAGGCTGGCGCCGACGAGTGGAGGAATAGGGAAGGATCATGCCGCTTGGGATTCAGCGCCGGCGAGTGAGGCAAGGTCGAGCTTCATCTCGCACTCGTCGCCGTAATTCGAGGTCATGAGGAACCCCAGTTTGCGGAACAAACACAGGGCAGCGAAGTTCGAGAGTTCGGTGGTAAGAAAGACCTGCGACATCGCCATCTGTTGCGCCCAATTCAGGGTCATGTCGCTGATTGTCGTCCCCAAGCCATCCTGACGGTAGTCCTGATGAACGAAGACGCTGAACTCCACGCAGGTGGCGGACATAGGGCACAGAATCGCGTGGGCAACAACCTTTTGGCCCTCCAGCGCTACCAAGGCGGAAGACTTCCGCTGCAACTTGTCAAGCCAGTGAGCAATCCGCGGCACGTCCGGAGGCGGAAGCCCTTGCGCGCCGCGCTTGGGCTCGAAGTGCTTGTACATTTCGACGAGCGCCCCGAAGTCCCTGAAATCGTACTCCCGGACTCGGAGTGTCCGTCCCTTGCGGGTTCGGACCTCGACGGGAGGGAACACGATCTCTGGGGCGCTCGTCATAGCTAGTCTCTGTAGCTATCGAGCAAGGCGCCCTCCAAACGCCCGCCGCGGTGCGAAAGCCCGTAGCCAAGACAGCTTGTCAAGGGGCATTTCTGAACCTGCGGACTTTTTCCATAAGGCATTTTCCACCCGCCCGTTTCATCGTAGGAAGCTGCGCCGAATTCCGCAGACGGACAGGAAAGACGTGGGAGTTCTCCGCCTTTGCTGCTTGGCTTGAGCGATACAGCAAGGTGATGCTAAGCTGAATTGGATGGGTGAAAACGGCCTGCCCAATTCTGCTGCCGAGCAATATCGCACCCTGCTCGGAGTCTCGGAATCTATAACGACGCATCGCGATCTGGCCGAACTATTTCGCGATCTGGCGCGCTGTCTGCACCAGGTGGTAGCGTTCGATTTTCTGTCGCTGATTCTCTATGACGCCGCGCGCAATCTGATGCGGCTGCACATCCTGGAGAGCGCCCTTCCCGCCCGCGTGCAAGTGGGAAATGAGATGTCTCCTGAAGAGACGCCCGCCGGCTGGGTGGTGCAGACCCAACAGCCGATGGTTTCCCACGATATCGAAAAGGAGACCCGCTATTCGCCAACTATCAACCTGCTGCGCGAGAGCGGCGTGAAATCCTTCTGTGCACTCCCGCTCACCACGGCCCACCGCCGCGTCGGCGTGCTGGGACTTGGCAGCGTACGCGGAGATGCATATCGCGACGCGGACTTGCCGTTCCTGGAGCGCGTGGCGGCGCAGGTGGCCGTTGCCGTGGACAATGCGCTGAATTTTCAGAGTGTGCAGTCCTATCAGGCGCAGTTGGCCCGCGAGCGCGACCGGCTGCGCCTGCTGCTGGAGGTGAACAACGCGGTCGTCTCCAACCTCGACCTGCACCAACTGATGGTGGCCATCGCCGGATGTTTGCGACGTGTGCTCCACCACGATTACACCGCCCTCTCCCTTTATGACCCTTCGGCGAGCCAGTTGCGGCTGCACGCCCTGCATTTTCCACGCGGCAAGGGTCTGGTCCAGGAGGAAATGCTGTTGCCGCTCGAGGGGACGGCAGCCGGAGAGGTGTTTACCTCCCGCCAGCCTATGCTGGTGGGCTCGGTGAACATGGAACGTTTTCAAGCCGATGTGGCGCGCCGCTTTGTCGAGGAGGGCATTCAGTCCGCCTGCATCGTGCCTCTAATCACGGCCAATCAGACGCTGGGTACGCTCAGCTTTGGCAGCCTGCGCGAGCGCGCATTCACGCAGGAGGACGTCGACCTGCTCACTCAAGTCGCCAGCCAGATCGCCATCGCGGTCGAAAACGCGCTGGCGTATCGCGAAATTGCGGAGCTCAAGAACAAGCTGGCGGAAGAAAAATACTATCTCGAAGAGGAAATCCGCACCGAGCACAACTTTGAGGAGGTAGTGGGAGAGAGTTCGGCCCTGAAGCGAGTCCTCAGCCAGGTGGAGACCGTGGCTCCCACGGATTCCACGGTCTTGCTCCTGGGCGAGACCGGAACGGGCAAGGAAGTACTTGCCCGCGCCATTCACAACCTGAGCCGGCGGCGCGAACACACGTTCGTCAAGATCAATTGCGCGGCGATTCCCGGCGGCTTGCTCGAAAGCGAATTGTTCGGACACGAGAAAGGCGCCTTCACCGGCGCGATTGCCCAGAAGATCGGCCGGTTCGAACTCGCCCACCGCGGGACGCTATTCCTCGATGAGGTCGGCGATATTCCCCTGGAACTCCAGCCGAAGCTGCTGCGCGTTTTGCAGGAGAAAATCTTCGAGCGCTTGGGGGGCAACCGGGAGATTCAGGTGGATGTCCGCGTCGTGGCCGCCACCAACCAGGATTTGGGACAAATGGTCGAGAGCCGCCTCTTCCGCAGCGACCTTTACTACCGCCTGAACGTATTTCCTCTGCGCGTGCCTCCTCTGCGTGAGCGCGCGGAAGACGTCCCCTTGCTGGTGCGGTACTTCGTGCAGAAATACGCGCGGCAGATGGATAAACGCATCGAAACTATTCCTTCGGAAGCCATGGAGGCTCTGGTGCGCTACCATTGGCCGGGGAATGTGCGCGAACTTGAGAACCTTATCGAACGCGCCGTCATTCTTTCCCGCGGCTCTGTTCTACAGGTGCCGCTGGGGGAATTGCAGGCACGCTCCGAGTCCGAGTCCGAGGTGGTCACCACCCTCGAGGCGGCAGAACGCGACCATATCCTCCGGGCTTTGCGCGGCACCAATTGGGTAGTTGGGGGCCCTCGCGGCGCCGCCACCCGTCTAGGAATGAAACGGACCACCCTCCAGTCTCGTATGCGGAAGCTGGGAATTGCTCGACACGGCAGCGAATAGCCGGCTTGGCCCTTTCCTGGAATCCCTCGTCAAAAGTCCATATGCCTATCTGATGTGACGGTATTTCGTCACATGCCGATATTTAGGCATACATCTGTGGCAGTGCCAGGCAATAGACCGCAAACAAGAATAACAAACTTAATAAAATTAGATAGTTACAAATACGCCATAATTTCGGCTTGGTGGCTTCCAAAGTGCAACTTGATCGACGGACTCTGGAGACATAGGAACATGCTCAGAATTACGACATCTGATGATGGTGCGACGCTCACAATGAAACTCGAGGGCAAGCTTGTGGGGCCCTGGGTAGAGGAAGTTGATCGCGGGTGGAGGGCCACCTGGGGGACGCGTAAGAGTGTTGCCGTCGATTTAACGGGATTAACCTTCATCGATGCTTCAGGCAAGAAGCTTCTGGCGGCATTTTACCGCCAAGGGGGCAAGCTGCTGGGATCGGGCTTTATGGCCAAATCTACAATCGAGGAAATCGTGAAAGCCGGAAATCATAACCAGGATTCAGGACGGGAACACATGAAGCGAGGAATCCTTAAGGCGGTGCTCTTTGCTGTTCTCTCGGCGTTTGTGGCTGGCGGACAGGCGCACGCGCAGGATCAAGCTCCCTTACGCCTGACACTCCGCGAGGCGGTGGATTTGGCGCTGAAGCAGAACCCCCAGGTGCAGATAGCCAATCTGCAAATCGCCGACAGCCAGCAAGACCAGACCATCGCTCGGTCGGCGCTCTTGCCGCAGGCGACCCTCGAGACTTTTGATCGGGCGCAGCGGTTCAACCTGCAGGCGTTTATTGGGGGAGCACTTCCTGGCGTTCCTCAGCACGCCGGGCCATTCCAGGTTTTCCAGGCGGGCCCGAACTTCTCCATGCCCATTCTGGATGTGACCTTGTGGCGGCGCTGGCAGGCTTCCCACCAGAACGTCCGCGCGGCGGAAGCGCAAGGAACAACGGTTCGCGAACAGACGGTGCTGCTGGTGGTCTCGCAGTATCTAGGGGGCCTTCGTGCTGCGGCCGCCGTACGCGCGGCACAATCGCGCGTAGACCTCGCGCAAGCCCTCTACGATCAAGCACAAGACCTCCAGAAACACGGCGTGGGCACCGGCCTCGACGCGCTGCGAGCCAACGTGGAGCTGCAAAACGAAAAGCAACGCCTGATCGTGGCCGAGACGCAACACAGAGTTGAGCTCTACGGACTGGTTCGCCTCTTGAATCTCGATCCGCACCGGACCGTGGAATTAGCGGACGAGCCCAGCTTCTTTCAGACGCCGGAATTTGACGCTAGCCGAAGCCTGGAGCAAGCGTTCGCGGCGCGGCCCGAAATGCAAGCTCTGGCGGCCCAGGCCGAAGCCGCCCAGCTCGCGAAGAAGGGCGCCAGCGCCTCGCGCCTGCCGACCCTGGCGATTGGCGGGGGCTGGGCGTATCAAGGCCTTTCGCTGCCGACCGTGATCCCCTCGTACACGTACCAGGCTACGGTGGATGTGCCGCTGTTCACCAGCGGGCGGATTCGCGCGGAGATCACCAAAGCCGACCTGCAGCTCAAGCGACTCGCGCAGGAGCGCGAGGACCTCCGCAACCGTGTGGGCTTGGAGGTGAAGACGGCGCTCGCCGAACTTGACTCCGCGCGGCACGAAGTGGACGTGGCCAACCTGGGCGTGAACCTGGCTCAGGAAGAGGTGTCACAGGCGCGCGACCGCTTTCAGGCGGGTGTGGCCAACAATATTGAAGTGGTGAGCGCCCAGGATGCTCTGGCGCGCGCCAACGATAACCAGATCGGCGCGCTTTACCGGTACAACCAGGCGCGCGTGGACTTGTCGCATGCCATTGGCAGAACCGAGCAGCTGTACACCAAGTGAGGAAGACACGTTATGGATCCGAATATTGCTGAGCTCGAGAAGGAACTCACCGCCCCGGCGCCCGAGCCGGCCAAAAATGGGATGGCGGAGCGATGGGCAAATCCGCAGTTCCGACGGCGTTTGCTGGGGGCGGCGGCGATCGTCGCGGTGGCGGTCGTAGCGCTTGTCCTTTACTACCACAACCGTGTGTCAACCGACGACGCCCAGGTGGATGGCCACATTGTTCCGATCGCTTCAAAGATCTACGGCAACGTCGCGGAAGTGCTGGTGGACGACAATCAGCGGGTGCAGGCTGGCCAGGTGCTTGTCCGCATCGACCCGCGCGATTACCAGGTGAAGGTGGATCAGGCGAAGGCGGCATTGGCCCTGGCGGAGAGCCAGTCGCGCGCCGCGGACGTGGGCGTGCCGTTGACTGCCGAGACCACGCACAGCGGCACCACAGGCGCGGAGGCGCAGTTGGCCGCCGCGGAAGCCGACTATCAACGCGCCCAGGTGGCTTACGACGCCGCGTCGACGGCGGACCTGGCCTATGCACGCGCCAACGTCGCCGCCAAGCAGGCGAGTTTCGACCGCGCGCAAGCTGACCTGGCGCGCATGAAACCGCTTCTAGCCAAAGCCGAAATTTCTCAGCAGCAGTACGACGCC
>JAIQGA010000201.1 GCA_020072925.1 Terriglobia bacterium
ATTCCCGGCTCAAGCGCGGCATCACGCCGGAGATCAACGCCATCTCGACGATCATCCTGGCCGCGACGATACCTCTGGTTTACCTGGCGCAGCGTCTGGAACGCGGAGCGCTGCGGCTGCGTACCGCGCTGGCCGGAGCGGCGGGCGTCTTCCTCCTGATGGTGGTCCCGGTCCTGGCCCGCACCTGGTCGGCAGAGGGAAACGTTCCGCAGCTCAACATCTACATCTGGTCTACATACATCTCGCCTCGCGTCGTGCGGGGTTTCGAGCAGGAATTCCACTGTCGCGTGAATTACGATCTGTATGACTCCAACGAGGCGTTGCTCACCAAACTTCAGGCGGGTAACGTTCGGTACGACCTGGTGGTGCCCAGTGACTACATGGTGGAGGTCCTGATCCGCCAAGGTCTTCTGAGGCCGCTCGACAAATCGCAACTGGCGACGGCGTGGGCGAACGTGGACCCGCGATTCCTCGGGCTGCCATTTGATCCTCACAACGATTACTCTGTCCCGTATGCTTGGGGCACTACGGGGCTGGCGTATCGCGCCGACCTCGTGAATGAAAAGGTCGATAGCTGGTCAGTTTTGTTTGATCCCCGTTTCGCCGGACACATCCTGCTTCTGGACGACGAGCGCGAGGCCTTCGCGATGGCCCTCAAGAAACTGGGCTACTCGCTGAATTCCACCAATCCCAATGAAATTCGTCAGGCGCGCGACCTGCTGCTGCGCCAGAAACCGCTGGTCAAGGGCTACAACAGTTCCAACTTCGAGCAGGACCTGGCGGCCGGCGATGCCTGGATCGCCCAGGCCTACAACGGCAACCTGACGTTCGTGATGCGCGATGAACCCCGCATTCGCTACGTCATTCCCAAAGAAGGCTGCACCATTTCCGTGGACTGCGCGTGCATTCCCCGCGCGGCGCCGCATCCCGAGCTCGCAGAGGAGTTCATCAATTATTTTCACCGGCCCGAAGTTGCCGCCGAGTTTATCAACGATTGCGGATTCAATTCTCCCAACCGCGACGCGCGGCGCGACGTCGAGCCCTGGCTGCTGGCCAACCCGGCCGTGTTCCCGGACCCGGCGGCGCTCGCGCAGTGCGAATTCATGCGGGACGTTGGCCCTGTCATCACTCTCTACGATCGCTACTGGACGGAAATCAAGGCGCGGTAATGTGCCTTTCATTATGTCTGTGCCGCAGAAAAGGAGGTCTGGTCATGCGCAAAAAACACAACAGCAAACGGAACTGGTCTCGCCGCAATTTCCTACAGACGGTCGGCGCGGGCGTGCCGACTCTTTCGCTGGTGATGCACGGAACGAATGCTGCGACCAATGGAGGCGCGGGCAAGGAGCCGAGCGTCGCGTCAGAGAAATTCACTCCGGTGGAACTCGGACCGCACTATAGCGCGTCGCCCACGGAATTCGGGCCGCGTGAACAGGCTCGCGGCTTGAGCGGAGACCCAAACCGTGACGGCCTGCTGCGCACGGCGGTGGGCGAGCAAAGCTGCCGCGGCATTCCCTTCGGGCTCGGCCCCGAGGGTTTGTCTACGAAGCGCTGGCTGGCGCTCAGCAAGCGCGAGGTGGCTTGGACAAAACGCGAAGTCGAAATTCCCGTGGGCCAGCGCGCGGGCTTCGTTTGTCTGGCAGCGTTCTGCGATTGGGATAAGAACGAAGCGCCGCCGCCCGGTGAGGATGCTGCGGAGAACGTCGGCCAGCGCCTGGGCGAAGTCGTGCTCGTTTACGAGGAAGGCGGCGAGGCGACCCTGCCAATCCGCCGCCGCTTCGAAGTCGGTGCGCCTACCATTCCCTGGGGACATCTCTGTTTCGCCGCGCTTTCGCAGCAAGCGGATACGCCGCATCCTCTCTCCAACCCGTTGACCAACGGCCTCGACTGGGGCAACCAGCAGACGGCCGTGTTCGACCGCAGCTATCCCGACGGGCCGGATGGTCGCGCGCGGGCAATTGTCTGGATTTCGGCGTTGGCCAACCCGGCGCCCGAGAAGACCATCAAGTCCCTCCGGCTTCGCGCTGTCGCTGATGAGCCACTGGTAGTGTGCGGACTAACGCTCTTTCGTGGCCGTGAAAACCCGCTGCGCCTGGAGCGCCTTGCCCTTTACCGCTTCACGCTTCCTGAAGCGACCGCAGGCGAGGGAAGCCGGTGGCAAGTCAGCGTAGACCTGGGGACGGTGGCGCGGACTTACGCGCTGGGCGAATTCAATCCCGCCGCCTGGCTCGATGCGCCAGACGCTGGCTTGGGGGAGCGCAAGCAAGCGGCCCGCGGCGCCCCATACCTTTACGCGGAAGTCACCGCCAGCCGCGAAGCGACGCTGCTTCTCTCCGATACGAAGTCGGGAAAGAACTACGAATTTGCTCTGAGCAAGGTCGAGCCGGGCAAGGAACTCGAGGCGCAAGCCGGCGGCGCGCGGGTCGAGATCCTGGAGCCACACAAAGTGTGGTTGCACGGCAAAGTCGTGGACAAGGCCACGGGCCGCCCCACGCCCGTCCGTTTGGCGTTTCGCTCCAAACAAGGCCGCTACATCCCTCCCTACGGCCACCGCGCGGAAATCAACGACGCGTGGTTTCAAGATTACGGCGCGGACGTCAAGGTGATGGACACGCCTTTCGCCTACGTGGATGGGACCTTCCAGGTGGAGTTGCCCGTAGGTGAGGTCTATGTGGAAATGACCAAGGGATTTGAATACGCGCCCGTTCGCAAGAAGCTCGTCATTGAATCCGGCCAGCGCGAGCTGCAACTCGAGATCTCGCGACACGCGAATCTTCGCGCGCAGGGCTGGGTAACGGCCGATACGCACGTACATTTTCTCTCGCCCTCGACGGCGCTGCTGGAAGCCCAGGCGGAGGGGCTGAATTTCATCAGCCTGCTCGCGGCACAATGGGGCGACCTCTTCACCAACGTCGGCGACCTCGCGCACGGCCCGCTCACCTCACCGGATGGCGATACGCTAGTGCAAGTCAACACCGAGAATCGCCAACACCTTCTGGGCCATCTCGCGCTGCACGGCGTGCAAGGCGCTCCGGCCTTCCCGATGTCCGCCAGCGGACCTGGGGAGAGCTACCTCGGCGATCCGGTCTGGACCACCATGTCGGGCTGGGCCGACACCGCGCATGAACGGAAAGGCCTGGTGGTGGCCGTGCACTTCCCTTATCCCACCGCGGAAATTGCCGCAGAAATTATTCTGGGAAAGATCGATGCTGTCGAACTTTTCCCTTACACGCAGCACTTCAACGCTCTTCAGTTTCTGGACTGGTACCGTTACCTCAATTGCGGTTACCGCGTCCCCGCGGTCGGCGGCACCGATAAAATGGGAGCGTACATGCCCGCGGGAACAAATCGCACCTACGCCTATCTTGGTCGTGAAGAGTTCAACTTCGCCAACTGGGCCAAGGCCATTCGCAGCGGAAATACCTTTTCGACTACGGGACCAATGCTGCTGTTTCATGCGGACGGCCACGTGCCGGGCGAGGAGATTGCCCTGGGCGCCGGCGGCGGAACAGTGGAAGTTCGCGTCGAAGCCAAGAGTTTCGTTCCCTTCCATCGCCTCGAGGTCGTGTTGAACGGAAAGGCTGTTGTGGTCCGAGAGGAAAGGGAAGGCACGCGCGATTTGACCTTGCATGAAAACGTCAAGGTACCGGGAGCGGGATGGCTGGCAGCACGCTGTGCGTCGCGACTGGGGGCAACGACCGCATGGAACTTGGCGATTGCGGCGCATACTTCACCGGTTTACGTGCGCGTGCCGGGAGAGGAACTGTTCTCTCCGCAAGGCGCTGCGTATATGTTGACGCTGATCGAGGGCGCTCAAACCTGGGTCGAGAACCTGGCCACGCGGCCAGACCCGGACCGCTTCGAGCGGGTACGTAAGACCCTGGGCGAGGCGCGGGAGCAACTCCACCGACGACTGCACCAGCACGGCATTGCGCATTGATATTCGTGAGGAGTACTGCTTAAAGGCGCCGACAGGGCAAAGGCGCAAACGCGACCAAAAGAAGACGCACATGACCGTGAACACTGCGCGGCGATCTCCGCTGACCGTCTACGTGGCGCTGACGTTTTCCGCACTTTTCTGGGGCTCGGGCTTCGCGGTGATCAAGTTCGGGCTGCGGTCGGTCACGCCACTCCAACTCCTTGCTGGCGCGAGCTTCTTCGCCGCACTCGCCGAAGTCCTGTGGTGTGCTGGCCGAGGCAGGCTGGGGCAACTCCGACTGCCTGCCAACTTGCTCTGGCCAGTGCTCGCGCTGGGGGTGGTGGGGCAGACCATCCTCAACGGTCTGACGTTCCTGGGCCTCGAGTGGACGACAGCCACCAACGCAGCGCTGCTGTATGCTTCCTCGCCCGTTTTGATTGGCCTCTTCGCAACGATGTTTCTGGGCGAGGCATTCGGTCCGCGAAAATTGCTCGGGTCCCTGGTGGGCTTTCTAGGCGTGGCCGTCATCATCACGCAGGGCTGGGCGGGAACCGTCCAGTTCCACGGCGTCATGCTGGGTAACCTGGCGGTGTTTGGGGGCGCCGTCTACTGGGCCGTTTATTCGGTCGCGACGCGTAGCATCGCACAGCGCATCTCGGCGGAGGCGTTCACGTTTTATCTCCTTTTGCTGGGAGCCGTCGGCCCGATGGCTTGGGATTGGGCTCGAGAAAGGCACTTTCCGCTCTCGGGAATTAGCCGGCCAGGGCTCGCGGCGATGGCCTTCATGGGAATTGCGACCTTAACCATTGCCATGAACTTTTGGAACTGGGGACTGGAGAGAATTGCCGCCAGCCGCGTGGGAGTGTTTTCCTACCTTGAACCCGTCTTCGCGTCTTTGGTCGCGATGACATTCCTGGGCGAGAGGCTGACGGCGGCTAGCGGTGCGGGTGCAGCGCTGGTTTTCGCGGGGATTTACTTTTCAGTCCGCGAGCCACACTCCGAAATGTCGTCGTCCCACTCCGAAAAGTAGCTTCCGATGCAGGGGCCGTGCGAGCGCGGCGGCCGTGGAACAGGCCACTGATTTGGGTCATCAAAGGGCAAGCCCTACGAGCGCCTGAGTTCTCCTGGCATTGTTGTCGCAGTTCCGCGTACAAAGTGTCCGGCCCTGGTTTCTCTGCGGGGGATTTCTCGCAACGTGAGATAGGACGTGCGCACTTTCAGGGGTTGACAATCCGTCTCAGCGCCCGCCTCTCGACCACTTACCCTTTAGTTTCAAAGGAGATAAGCCTCATGGTTATATCAGAATTGGCCTCAACTCCTTGGCCCTTCAGGTGCTTTCAGTACGGGGCCGTGACGGTTGCGCGGTCGCAAGAATGTAGGTGCGCGGTCTCGACTTGAAGAGAGTTCTTACAATTTGCATCGCGCGGGCCGACAACCAGTCCGGCGCACTTTTGACGAGGAGGAACTTTCATGTCACGGCATATCATCAAAATGACCCTTTACCTGGGCGCAGCCGTCCTGCTTACCACCGCGCTGGCCATGGCCCAAAAGGCCAAGACGATTGAAATCTACACCGACGCAGTCCTGCCGAATGGCCAGGAGTTGAAGGCTGGAAAGTACAACGTCGCCGTAGACGAGGCTGCGAAGCAAGTGACCTTCATGCAGGGGAAGAAAACCGTTGCCACTCACCCTTGCAAGGTCGTAGAAGTCCCGACCAAGAACGACTGCAATCAGGTGCGTTACACCGAGAAGGAAAAGAAGCAGCAGGTTGAGGAGCTCCGCTTTGGAGGGGAACGTCGTTCGATCTTGCTCATCCAGGAGGGCATGTAACCATCGCCGACTTGGAACTGGAAGCCATTCAACAAGGCGCCCGCCCTGCCTGACGCATGGGCGTCAACCAAGGCGGGCGATTCTTTTTTCCCGTCGTTTGCAGGCGAGGTCTCGGGTTGAATTTGGATGAGGCTTGGAATATAGTGGCCCCGCCATGCACCCCCGCTTGGTTGCTCTTCCGCCAGAGCTCGCGGGCTGAAGAGCAGGGGTCGCTCCGGCGACCTGAGGGGCGGGTTACTACTCGCCTATCCCGTGAAGGCAAAAAACCCGCACCCTAAATCCTCCACGGGAGGAATGACCATGCACCCGCCTTGTGGTTCACGTCGCTCATTTTCCCACTTCATGTTGACGGTGCTCAGCGTTCTGGCGTTGAGCGTGAGCTGCTCGCCCCCTGTCCAAAAGCCCACTGGCCCCGCCTACGACTACGATGCTGCGAAGGACATGTTCAGGCGCGGTCGGTTTGACAAGGCTATCGAGTTCAGCGATGCCCTGGCAACCGCGTCACCTCCGAACGCCTTCACCGAGCGCGCGCAAGTCTTGCGTGCCGTGATCTTCTCGGGTCGGCTCAGAGCCTATAAGGAACTGGAGGGCGCCTACGACAAGGGTGCGACGACCACGAAGAATCCACGTTTCGAGGCTGAGTACCAGCGCTTGCGCCACGATAACTTGCAGATGGCCGGCCAATCGGCGCTGGCGTTGGCCGAAACCGCGCATCAATTGAGCGTGAGCGGGACGTTGCCAAAAGAAGTGACGCTGGAAGCATCGTACCCGACGACCGAAGGTCCCATCGAACTCGCGGAACTCGAGAAAGTCCGCCAAGGCGCGTGGATCGAACCCGACGCGCAGGATGCGGTGGCCAACCAGGCCGTCTTCAAGGGCATTGATGATGCCCTCGCGGACGTGGTCTCAGGGGATCGCTCCAAAGCGCGCAACGCCCTCGCGGCCGGCTCGACGAAACTGGACGGCGTGAGCTTTGCTCTCTATGTCGGCAAGGGACTCGTGGACGGCGCGGTGATGTTCGACCGGAAGCACGGCCGCGATTCTCAACGGCTCAAGACCATGTGCACCGAGGCGGACGAGATCGTGAAGGCGGCGCTCGCCCTGCTGAAAGACAATCCCAATAAGGATAAGGAAAAGGACGTGAAGAAGCTCCAGGACCAGATCAAGACAACGCTAAGGAATCTGTAGTCTCCTCCGGCGCTGTCATTCTTCGGGCCGCCCGCCGGCGTGGGCGGCCTTTTTCATGTGAACTCAACTCGGGGGAGCGAAAGAGTGGAGGAAGGATGAGGGAAACGGGCCTGAGGACGTTGCCGGGAATCCGAATCGGCCACGCCAGCGACTTTGGCGGGCTCACCGGTTGCACCGTGGTTTTGTGCGAAGCCGGCGCGGTCTGCGGCGTGGACGTGCGCGGCTCAGGCGCGGGGACGCGCGACCTGGCGCCGTGCTTTCCCGGACACCTGGTGGAACGCGTGCATGCCATCTTCTTGACGGGTGGAAGCGCCTTTGGCCTGGATGCCGCCGCGGGCGTGATGGAGTACCTGGAATCGCGTGGGGTGGGTTTCCCGGCGGGGAAAGTGCGCGTGCCCATTGTTCCGGGGGCGGTTGTCTTTGACCTTCATCTGGGGTCTGCCAAGGCACGCCCCGACCGCGGGATGGCATTATGGGCGTGCCGCAAAGCCACCAGCCATGTTGCGGAAGGCTCGCTGGGCGCCGGAACCGGCGCCACGGTCGGCAAACTCTTCGGAGTCGAGCGGGCGACTAAGGGTGGGGTGGGATTCCAGAGTCTGCCGATCGCAGAGGGTGTGACGGTTCAGGCGCTGGCGGTGGTGAACGCCTTCGGCGACGTGCTGGATCCCAGCACCGGGAGCGTGTTGGCGGGCGCGCGGGAGTCCAAGGATTCGAGCCGGTTTGTGGGAACCGCCCGCCAGATGTTGGCTGGAAAGATCCGCAAAGATTTCGGCGCCGCGGCAAACACCACGCTCGTCGTGGTGATGACCAATGCCGGCCTCACCAAAATTCAGGCCACCAAAGTCGCGCAAATGGCCCAGGACGGTCTGGCGCGCGCCCTTTGCCCCGTGCACACAATGTTTGATGGAGACCTGGTGTTCGCGCTTTCCGTGGGCAACAAGAAAGTGGACCTGAATTCACTCGGCACAGCGGCCGCTGAGGTTACCGCCCGCGCCATCGTCCGCGCCGTGCGCTCCGCTAAAGGACTTGGCGGCGTTCCTGCCTGCACCGAGCTGGCCTAAACGGGAAAATGGAAATTGGAAAATGGGGACTCGAAACTCGAAAATCGAAATTCGAAACTCGGGTCCAGTTTCAATTTTCTGATTTCCAGTTTCCATCTTCCGGCTTCCAAGATCAGTGGCTGGGTTGAGGCTGCGCGGGCGCGGGGGCAGGCGGAGGCGCAGGCGAAGGCGCGGGCATCGCGCCGACGGCGCCACCGTGAGGGCTGCCGCCCATGCCGCGGGTAGACGAACTGGAGACGACCTCCCAGGAATCGCCCGACCGCTGGAGCGTATAGTGCACGCTCACGGCCAAGTCCGGCGCCTGCTTGCTGCGGAATTTGACATCCGCGTCCGCCTTATCGCCCGCGTATTTCACGTTCTGGAGCTCCAGGGTCATGTTATTGAAAGCAATATTCTGTTGTTTCTGAAGATGACGTTCGATTGCCGCTTGAATGGCGGCGTTTGATTGTACGGATTTGCTGCACCCGCTCAAAACGACCGCCAGACCGACCCCAGCAGCCAGCAGAAAGCGCATGGGAACCTCCCGGAGTTCTTCCACCGTAACCTACCGCCTCAGTCGTTGTCAAAGCGAACCCGGGAAGATTATGAATGAGGAATGCTGAAGGATGAATTGAAGGGGATAAATTTGACAGCTTCGCGGGCCTAGTTTAGATTGGCTTCTCACGTAGTTTTCAAAGGGCAAGCGTCGCAGCCGATTGCTTTGGCTCGTTTTGCGACGTTCGGCGCATCGCGTCGAAAGGACAAATGCTCGACCTGGGATTTGTTCGCGACAATCTGGAACTCGTCAAGCGGAAGATGGAGCAGCGCGGAGTGTCGGACCTGCTCGGCAACTTCGAAGCGCTCGACCGCGAGCGCCGCAAGTTCCTGCTGGAAGCCGAAACGCGCAAAGCACGGCGCAACAAAGTCTCGGAGGAGATCGCCGCGCTCAAGAAGCAGAAGCAGGACGCCTCTGCGTTGATCGCCGAAATGAAGAATGTCGGTGCGGAAATCGCGGGGCTCGACGAAAAGGCGAAATCTTACGACGAGCAACTTCGGGAAATTCTCCGCAACATTCCCAACCTTCCGCATGAAAGCGTTCCGGTGGGGCGCACGGCGGCAGACAACCGAGAGGTGCGGCGTTGGGGCGAGCCGCGAAAGTTCGAGTTCGAACCCAAAGCCCACTGGGACCTGGGCCCGGCGCTTGGCATTCTGGACTTCGAGCGGGCCACGAAGATTTCGGGCGCGCGCTTTGCGGTCTATCGTGGCCTGGGCGCGAAGCTGGAACGGGCGCTCGCCAATTTCATGCTCGACTTGCACACGCGCGAGCACGGGTACACCGAAATCCTGCCGCCGTTCATCGTCAACTCCGCGACGCTCTACGGCACGGGCCAACTTCCCAAGTTCAAGGAAGACCTGTTCAAGCTCGAGGGGACGGACTACTGGCTGATCCCGACGGCAGAAGTCCCGGTCACCAATCTCTATCGCGACGAAGTCCTGGATGCCAGCAAGCTGCCCCTCAAGCACTGCGCCTGGACGGCGTGCTTCCGCAGCGAGGCGGGATCCTACGGAAAAGAGACGCGCGGCATCATACGCCAGCACCAGTTTCAGAAGGTTGAGCTGGTCAAGTTCGCATTGCCCGAGCAGTCTTACGACGAACTCGAGTCGCTCACCCGCGATGCCGAAGCGGTGCTGCAGCGGCTTGGCCTGCCCTACCGGGTGGTGGCGCTCTCGACCGGCGACCTGGGATTCAGCTCGGCGAAGACCTATGACCTCGAGGTCTGGCTGCCCTCTGCCGGCGAGTATAAGGAGATTTCCTCCTGCTCGAACTGCGAAGCGTTCCAGGCCCGCCGCGCCAATCTGCGCTTCCGGCGCGGCAAAGCGGGGAAGACCGAATTTGTGCACACCCTCAACGGTAGCGGGCTGGCGGTCGGACGCACCTGGCTCGCTCTCCTCGAGAATTACCAGCAAGCCGACGGCTCTGTTATCCTTCCGGAAGCTCTGCACCCCTACCTCGACGGCGTTCAACTCCTCACACCGCAGAAGTAGCGGTCAGCCTTCAGCCCTCAGCTTTCAGCAAAAGAGTATCCGGGTGCGTCGATATTATGCGGGTGAAGGGCTGAGACAGGGCCGACGGCTGAAAGCTGAGGGCTGACTGCTGATGGCTGAAAGCTGATGGCTCACTGTTCCCCGCCAGTCTTCGACGGCGCCGGCTCTGGCATATAGCGGTGAAAATCGCCTGGCAGGTGGGTGTGCTCGAACTGGATGGTGGTGTGGTTGATTCCGAACTCGCCGGCCAGCACTTCTCGAATGCGTTGCGCGATGCGTTCGCTCTCCGAGGTCGGCATATCGAGGATATGGACGTGGCAGGAAAGGGCATGAGACTGGGAGCCGAGACTCCAGATGTGGACGTCGTGGACCTCGCGAACGCCTGGGACGTCGAGCAACACGTTGGCGACGCGTTCCAGGCTCATCCCCTTGGGCAGGCTTTCGAGCAGGATGTTTGCGGAGTCCGTGATGATGCCCACCGCCGTCCACAAGATCATGCCGGCGATGAGGAACGCCACGAGCGGGTCGATCAGGGTCTGGCCGGTTTTCTGGATGAGCCACGCGCCCGCGATGATGCCGACGTTGGAAAGCGCATCGCCGAGGTTGTGGATGAAAACCGCCCGCAGGTTCAGATCGTGTCGATCTCGCGCCAAGCCGAAAGTGATGCCGCCGTTCACCACCAGCGCGATCGCACCAACGATCAGCATGGTGCCGGCGGCAACCGGCTCGCGGTGGATGATCCGCTCGTAGCCCTCGTAACAGATCAGCAGCGCCACGCCAATCAGGATCAGGCTGTTGACAAATGCCGCCAGC
>JAIQGA010000202.1 GCA_020072925.1 Terriglobia bacterium
GATCACGAACGTCCCGGAGCGTTTCCTGGGCGATGCGGACGCCTTCCACGCGCGCGCGCTCTCCGGTGTCGGCTTTACGCATCCGCTCCATGACCACCGCCGGCACGCTGATGCCCGGCACCTCGTTGTTCATAAACTCGGCATTGCGATAGCTGGTAAGGGGCCAGATGGCGGCAATCACCGGCAAAGTCCCGCCTGCGGCCTTCAGACGTTCCAGGAACTTCGCCAACTGCTCCGCGTCGAACACCGGCTGCGTAACGGCGAAGTTGGCTCCGCCCTCCAGCTTATACTCGAAACGCCGCAATTCTTCATCCAGATTCAGCGCACCGGGGTTGACGCTCACGCCGATCAGGAAACCGGTCTGTTGCCCCAAAGGGTTTCCACCCGCATCCAGGCCGCGATTCAGGTTGTTGAGGATATTCACCAGCCCGACGGCATCCACCTCAAACGTGGACGTCTCGAGCAGGGTGGAATACTGCGGGGTATCGCGCGTCAGGGCCAGGATATTGCGCAAGCCCAGCGCGTAAGCGCCCAGCACATCCGACTGAATGCTCAGGACGTTGCGGTCCCTGGAACTGTAATGTAATAGGACCTCGATGCCCACGCGCTGCTGAAGCAGCGCGGCCATGGTGAGGGGACTCATGCGAGCCGTGGCGCCGGAGCCGTCGGGAATATTCACCGCGTCCACGCCCTGCCCCACGAGGTACTGCGCGCCTTCAATCTCCTTTGTGGCGTCGGAGCCTTTCGGCGGCACAATCTCGACGATGACGGGGAATTCCCGCCGGGCCAGCTTTTGACCCAGGCGCGAGCGCCGCTCGACGGGCAGGGGCTCGAGCGTCCGCCCGGAGCGCGTGACCACTTCGATGCTGGCGCGGGCGCGTTGCGGGTTCAGTGCGCGGACCGCCGCCTTGATGGCCTTGATGTGCTCGGGCGTGGTTCCGCAGCAGCCGCCCACCAGCCGCGCTCCCGTGAGGATAAACCTTCGCGCGTAGCTGGCCATGTACTCCGGGGAGCAAAGATAAATGTTACGCCCCTGCACGGTGCGCGGGAGGCCGGCGTTAGGCTGCGCCGAGAGTCTCTTTTCTGTCACCGTCACCATGCGTTCCAGAACTTCGAGAACCGCGGCCGGGCCCACGCTGCAGTTGATGCCGATGAGGTCGGCGCCCCACTCATCGAGCCGGCGCGTGAATTCCTCCGGCTGCGTGCCGGTGGGAGTGTTGCCATCGTCCTGAACGGTCATCTGCACGACCACGGGAAGCGAACACACGTCGCGCGCGGCCAGCAGGGCCTGGTGTGCTTCGTTCACGTCCATCATCGTTTCCACGATGATCAGGTCCACGCCGCCTTCGACCAGCGCCGCGATCTGCTCGTGAAACGCCGCGCGGGCCTCCTCGAGCGTAGTGGGTCCGAGCGGCTCCAGGCGAATCCCCAGCGGGCCAACCGAACCCGCCACATACAAATCGTCGCCCGCCACCTCGCGCGCCAGCCGCGCGCCTGCAAGGTTGATCTCGCGGACCTTTGCGGAGAGGTCGAAGCGCTCGAGGCCGAAGCGGCTCGCTCCAAAAGTGTTGGTCTCCAGGACGTCCGCGCCCGCCTTGACGTACCCCAGGTGAACCTCCTTCACGAGCTGCGGCATCGTCAGGTTCAACTCGTCAAAGCTGCGCTTCAGGGAGATGCCCTTCGCGTACAGCATCGTGCCCATCGCGCCGTCGCACACCATGGGCCGCTGTCCAATTTTGTCGAGGAAAGGTTCGCGCATTCCGCCTTCGTGTCCCCCAGCTTCGTTGGGGCCAGCTTTACTCTGCCCAAGCCCTCCTTGAACCGCAGGGGCGTGCAGATTGCCGTCGGCGCAACTGGGGAAGTAAGCTAGAACTGCACTATTTTAGCATGTTCGCCGGGCCTTGCGGCAGGGGTTCATCGGCTTGCCGCTGCGCAGGCGGTTTCCAGGCCCACGGCCTTCCTTGGTCAACCTACCAGAAACTTCTGCATTGATTGGACTTCTTCGTGCATAATTCCTTCACTTGTGGCCGATACCGCTTTCCAGGTTCTGTCCGATTTCTTCGCCCGCTACGGCTACTGGGTGATTTTCTTTGGCGTCATGCTGGAGAATGCCGGACTGCCGGTGCCCGGGGAAACCGTATTGCTCTTCGCCGGCTTCCTGGCTTATCACGGCCGACTCGACCTCGCCCGAGCCATCGTCACGGCGATCGTTGGCGCCACTACGGGCGACAGTCTGGGTTTCCTGGTGGGACGCTACGGCGGCACGGCGTTCGTCAACCGATTTCTCAAAAGGTGGAAGTTTGTTGCCACTCGATTCGATAATGCCCAGAAACTCTTTTTGAAATACGGCCAGTGGGCGGTTTTTACGGCCCGATTTATCACGGGCTTGCGAGTTTTTGCCGGAGTCCTCGCGGGCCTCTTCCTGATGCCTTACCCACGCTTCCTGTTTTTCAACTTTACCGGCGCGGTGTGCTGGGCGATTGCGATTGGCTATGTAGGTTTCTTGTTTGGGAGCAGTTGGGAACGCCTGGTCAAATTCCTGAAGCAGTTGGACCGCATCACCCTTGCCGTCGTACTTTCCGGCGTTTTGATTTTTGTTGTCGTGCGGGCGGTGCGGAAACGCCTCCAGAAGTGAGGCGCTTACTTCCCCTGCGAGCCCAATCGCTTAAGATCATCTTTGGCCTCCTGGAATCCCGGCCTGAGGCGCACGGCGGCCATGAGCTCATTTCGAGCCTCCGCCACGCGACCTTGTTTCTCCAGTATCAACCCCAGAAGGCGGTGGGCGTCCGCCGTGTTGGGCTTCTCACCCTCAGGTTCCTGGGAAAGGTATTTGCGCGCGCTGGTTTCCGCACGACTCAATTCCCGGCCTGACTCGAGCAGGGCGTTCGCAGATTCATAATAAGGAGCAAGGTCATCCGACGCGCGCGCGCTGGCCTGTGCAAGGAGCGCATCCAACTCTTTCCAGCGTTGTTGACGCGCCAGCACCCGGGCGAGCAGGGCATATCCACCGGCACGATCGGGATCAAGGTGGATGGCATTCCAGGCGTACCGTGTCGCCTGTTCAAAACGGTTTTGCGGAGGCCGACTATAGAAATCGGCAAGTGAGGTCTGGGCGTCGAAGTTGCCGGGGTCCGCCTGCACGGCCTTGAGGTAGAGCCCCTCCAACGCCGCCTTATTCCCGTCGTCCTGGGCCAACTCAGCCTGCTCCAGATAACCGCGCGAAGGACGGAGGCGGGTAATCTCTTCGGCGACAGCTTGGGCTTTGGCTTTGTCTCCACCCACGATCCAGGGTGCGTGGTAATAGAATTCCATCTGTGCTTCGAGCGCGTCGAGGTTGTGGGGATCGAGGGCCAGCGCGGACGCCAACTCCTTCTTGAATTTCCGCACCAGTCCCGCCCCGCTGACCACACCCACACGGGCGGCCATTTCGCCGTAGACCGCGGCCAGTTGGTAATGAAATTCAGCCTGCTTCGGGCCCAATTCCACGGCGCGCTGGGCCAGGCTGAGGGCGCCGTCAAAGTCTTCAAAAGTCATCTTGACCTGGGAAAGCAGGTAGGCCGCCTGGGCATCCTGTGGGTTCGTCGCGACGCGCGGCTCGAGGATCGCACGCGCCCTCTTCCAGTGTCCCGCATCAACCAACGCCTGGGGCGTTTCGCGAGAGGGATCTCCACTCAGCGCCCATGAGGTACTGACCAGAATCAAGAAAACCGAATTAATGAGCCTGCGAGTCACTGTTGTGTGATGCATCAAATCGAGCCACAGTTTCCAGCCGGCGACCGGTGCCGTTGGCCATGTATGGTGGAGTTTCAGGGGCCTGGATCAGCCGGGCGGCGCCTAGAGAATCACTTGCTTCCCAGCCAGGCCTCGCGGGCCGCAATCTGTTCCGGCGTTGCCCCCGCCAGCTCTTGAATGGAATAGACGTTGGGCGGAGGCGGATCGAGCGTGACCATGACGATTTCCCGTTGTCCATGGCGCGCGATCGCAAAGGGCACCTTCGCGCCAGGAGGGTAAATCTTCAAACGGTCCTGCAATTCCTCCGTGGCGAGGGATTGATCGTCCACGGAAATCAGCAGGTCGTCGCGACTCAATCCGGCGCGGTCGGCGGGGCCGCCGGGCCGGACAGCAACAATTCTGGCACCCATATCTTCGGGACGCACGAGCGCGCCAAGATCCGGCGCCGTGCCCGCTGCCACACTTGTTCGAAATTCCATCCCGGCGAGCTTGAGTGTCTCTGCATAAGGCAGAGGCTCCATGCCGCGGACGTAGCGCTCAAAAAATGAGGCGAAGTCGCTGCCCGTAACGGCATTAACCGCCATCAGGATATCTGCTTCGTGGTAGCCGCGGCCAGGGCCGTAATAGCTCGTGGGGGGCGACTCGTAGAACTTGTGGTACATCTCGACGAACGCATCCCGAAGTGACTTCCGCCCCTGGGTTTGCGCCCGAATTTCCAGGTCCAGCAACATGCCGAGCAGCGCGCCCTTGTTGTAATAGGAAATCGTTCCGTTGGCGAAGTTGGTTTCCTGCATCTGCGGCGAGCGATCGTAGAACCAGGCGTTGAAGCTGGAGCTTTCCGCGGACATGAGCGACCGGCCGGGCTCCTGCTCGAGGGCGCGGATTTCCTCGCCCAGGCGCTTCAAGAACTGCTCCCGTGTCCAGAGGCCAGACCGCAGCAGCGCCAGGTAAGAGCAGTAGGTGGTGACGCCCTCGGCGAACCACAGGGAGCGAGTGTAGTTCTCGCGCGTGTAATCGAAGGGGCCGAGGGCGGCGGGCCGCAGTCGCTTGACGTTCCAAAGGTGGAAGAACTCGTGCGCGGCGGTTTCCAGGGCTTCCGGCACCGCCGTTTCCAGGCCTCCCCGGACGATGATGTCGGTGGAATTGAGGTGCTCCATGCCGTCGCCCATGGCAATGTCCGGGGCAAAATGGAAGAAGAAGGTGTACTCGCTGAAGTCGGGCGAGGGCATTCCTGCCATTTCGGTGTGGACGATTTTCTTCAGTCCCGCCACGAGTTTGGCCCGCGCGTCATCGTCTGTATCGTAGCTGTGCACGGCCACACGGAAAATTTTGCCCTGCTCTTGAAACTCCTCGAGCTTGCATTCCGGCGAGATTTCGAGAGGCGTATCCACCAGTCGGTCGTAGTTCGGCACCTGGAAATTCCGTTGCGCAGTCGATGAGGAAAAGCCGCTGATCACTTGCCAGTGGGGTGGGGCGTTCACATCCAGGGTCAGCGAGTCGGGCTTGTGACCGGCGACGTACAAGAACACCGACGCGCCGTTCACGATGGCGTGCGAGGTATCGAATTGAGAAAAGGAGCCACTGAGGTCGTTGGCAAAAACGCGATAACGAACCTTCAAGGTTCCGCCTGCCTTGCTCGTATCGACTCGCCAGGTTTGTTTGTCGATCTTGTCCCAGACAAGTTCCTGGCCTTGCGCGCCGCGTGCCGAGAACTCCTGAACGTTCTTGGCGAAATCATAAATCGCATAGCGTCCAGGCGCCCAAGCAGGCATAGCCAGGTCCAGGCTGGGCTGCGTTATCCCGCCGACCGAAATCTCCACGTCTAGCAGGTGAGTCGAAGGACGGTCCAATTTCAAGGCGTAATGGAGTTGCAGTGGCGTTGCCGCGGGAGGTTGCTGCGCACTTGCATGGGCAGCGGCGCACAGCGCAGCCGCCAAAATCGCGAGACCGACGACACATAGCGTGGGAATTCGAGGAGCCGGAGAAAGCCTGGGGCGTAGGAGTTTCATCGACGGGACGTGGGAGACCTTTTCCTCCTTGATCCGCATTCGGAGTCAGGGCAGTATGTTTTGTTCAAACAATTGCCTTCGCTACTTTTCTGCCGGTTCGAGAACCAGTTTGTGGACCGTTCCCTGTTCGACTGCAGCGTCGCCGAACAGCATCGGGAAACTCTGCCCGTTGTACCATGCCTCAAACTGATCCTTGTAGTACGCGCTCAAGATCTGCCCGGATTCCCCCAGGGTGAGGTTCTGCACCGAATTCTCAAGGTTGGAGAAATCCACAATCATGCGCATCGAGGGACCCGCCGCCGGGGTTGTCGCTTTCACGGTCGTCAACATGCCCCGCTGCGGGAAGGGGCCTACGTTCAAGTAACGTCCGAAGATCGGGATGCCGCCGCTGAGAGGATGATGAAAGGTCAGCGGAATCGTATCACCCCACTTCCAGGCCTCGTGGCTGCGACTGTGCACCAGACCGGGAATGCGCGCCACGCCGTCCTCCAGACTCTTGATCAGGGTTGCATCAAAGTCCGCGTCGCCCGGCGGGAGCCAGCGGGTCAGCGAGTTGTCAAAGACCTTCTCCAGGAAAATCGAGCTCATCGCCCAGTGGTAACCGGAGAGGTCTTCCGCCAGCTTGGGGCGGAGAAGCCTTGCCAGCAGCGCCGGACGTGTTACTTCGCAAACCAGCGTGGCGGCGGAATCCGCGTGCGCTTCACCGTCCCAGCTTTTTAGAACATTCAACGCATATTGTGCGTCGGGAGTCGAGGCGGGATGATTTGCTCCGGCGCCCACCAACCGCTTCGCGAGCCACACGTCTTCCATCGCGTAGATGTCCATCTGGACGCGCAGCATGTCCGCCACAGTGAAGCGGCTGCCGGATTCAAGCAGTTGGAAAATGCGCGCCGTGCGATAGGGCGCTTCCCAGCGGCGGGTGATGAGGTATGGATACGCGTCGGGGACGACGCGGCCATTTGCGGTCGCGACGATGCCGCTTGCGGGATTGTACGCATGGGGAAGGTCCTCGAACGGAATGTATCCCATCCAGTCGAAATCGTCCGTGCTGCCTTGCACCGGCACGGTGCCGTCACCCTGCTTGCGCATGGGGACCCAGCCCGCGGCGTAGTAGCCGATGTTCCCATCCACGTCGGCGTAAACGAAGTTCTGCATCGGACCCGAGAAGCCGCGCAGCGCGTTCGTGAATTCCTGCCAGTTGCCCGCTTGATCGATCTTGAGAAATGGGAAAGTCAGCGCGTGGGGTTCGAGCGCGGTCCAGCGCAGCGCCAGGTCGCGATCACCATCGTGTGAGATGACCGGACCATGCCGCGTGACCTTCACCAGAAGGTGATAGTCACTCTCCTTGCTGACCCTGATAGGTTCTTCGCGGACCTCCGCCGGTACCCAGCCCGCGTTGTGGAGGTATTTGCTCGGGTCGCGGAAATTGAAACTCTCGACGTACAGATCCTGCACGTCGGGCCCGGTGTTCGTCATGCCCCAGGCGATCCGCGCGTTATGGCCGATAATCACCAGAGGCAAGCCGGGGAGGCTGACGCCGCTCACGTCCAGCCCGGGAGCTTTCAAGTGGATCATGTACCAGACGCTGGGAATGCTGTGGCCGAGATGGGGATCGTTGGCGAGCAGCGGTTTGCCGGTTTCAGTGTGCGCGCCACTCACCACCCAATTGTTGCTCCCCAGGCCAGCCCAGGAGTATTCCTCAGGTTCGCTGAGCGACTCCAGGACGGGATCGAGAGGAATCAGATCGAGTGACGATTCGTTTCCCGGCTTGCTTTTGCCTGGGGCGGGCGCAGGTGGCAGTTCAGCCACGGGATGATCGTACGCTGAGTGGTCCGGAAACAGATCGGCGTAGAGGTCAGCAGGAATTTTGGCCCGGATGTGTTCGCGCATCAGATCAATCGGCCACGTGGTACTCAGGACCTTCGCCATATTCAGCGCCACACCGAAGGAATCAACCGCTCCCCACGGTCGAGGGTGATAACCAAGCAACGCAAACTCGATGGGAAGTTGCTTGTCATGCGTCGCGATGAAGGCATTGACGCCGCGCGCATACGCCGACAGCATTCGTGCGGAGTCAGGATCCATCTCCGCCAGGGCGCGTTCGGCCGCTTGACGAAAGCCCAGGGTGCGGTTTTCAATATCGATGCGGAGAGTTCTTTCGCCGAAAATTTCAGACAGGTCTCCTTCCGCGAGACGGCGCACCAGATCCATTTGCCAGAGCCGATCCTGCGCGGTGACGTAGCCCTGCGCGAAGAACAAGTCCTCCAGCGACTGAGCGCGCAGGTGAGGAACGCCGCGGGCATCACGCCGAACTTCCACGGGCGCCGACAATCCCGCCACGCGCAGCTTACCATCGAGTTGCGGGAGGCTGGCGCGGCAGCGATGATAGACCCAGATCCCTGCACCGGCAGCGACCAGGACGACGAGGAGCAGGAGCGAGAGCAGGACTCTCTTCAGAGCGCGCTTCATCAGGTGAATGCCAACGGGCGTATGATCGAGATGGCGCTCGCGGATCGGCCCGAACGCGGATGGCCGACCTCGACGAACGCCGAAAAGTTGGCCGAAGGATAGTACTCGAAATTCGCCACCCCTGCAACGGCGGACGCCGCGAGTCTGCGCTGTGCCACCTGTGCCATGTTTTGCTCGCTGGCGGGACGTCTCGCGGAGAGGGACAATTTGTCTACGTCCTTCCCCGCGCCGCATTGATTGATAACCATTGTCTAATCAATGTGATGAATGCTCGATCCCCTGCCCGATGGCTCTGACTGTGCCCAAACAGGGGTGAACTGGCGAAGGAAAAGCGGACAGCCTGGTGTGGCAAATTGCCTCACCTTGGGCCGGACTTCGCCATGAGCCCGGGCCCTCTTGCGGGCTAGGGGCTGGGGGTCAGGGACTAGGGGTTAGGGACTAGGGACTAGGGATGGGGGATTAGGGAAAAAGGCTAGCACGAGGGCCTAGGCTCACGGCGGGAGAGGCTGCGAAGAAATCGGTCGGGCGATCTGTAGCGGCGCTCTATGAGCGCCGAGCTGAGAAAGAACCGCAGAGCTCTGCTACGCCGATCGAGGGGCAGCAACCGGAAAAAAGTCGGCGGTCATCCCCGCGGAAGCGGGGAGCCGCCGCTCCCGCGGGTTTCCTTCACGGCTTCAGACGCCCGTGCTCGGCTGGTGCGCCTTTGCAGCACGTATTTCCCTTCCTGGCAACCTCAGCGCGCCCCGACCTTGGCATTGAACTTCAGCGAACCGCGGTACCCCGCGACCTTGCGGTCCGCATAGCTCATGAGAAGGTGCGCATCCGCTTTCCCCGATTTTTGCAGAAATGCCAGGAGACGAAATTCGCCGGGCGGGTCCCCCGAGGTATATTCTTTCATCCAAGGCTGCACCTGCCCCATCTGCCCTGACGCCGACATCTTTATAGTCTCCGGCAGGTCCACGCCCAGCGAGAGGCTCTCGCCGGGTCCTATTTGTTCTCGGAGCGGGAGCGTCAGCGCCAGCACCCACCGATCATCCCCCATAATGATCATCGACCCCGAAAAAGGGTAAGCGGTAGAAGTGCCGGATTGATTTGTTCCGAGAGAGCGGATATTACCTGAAATGGAACCCTTACCTTCCGTAGAAACGACCATCGTGCCTCGCGCCCCAAAAACATAAAGTCCCCCTGGACCGGCCGAAGGGGGCAGGTTCTCAACCGTCAGCTCAAGGTTGAGAGAGGTTAGGGACTGGGGCGCCTCCGATTCGTTCCAGAGCCGCAGGTCGAGCGCCGCCTTTGCGCCCTGCGTTACCAAACCCAGGTCTTTAATGCTTACGGCGCGGGGGGCGAGAATATTGGACACCACCGGCGGCCCAATCATCGCCACGAAGGCTCCGACCAGAATCACCGCGCCGATGAGGACCGGCACCCGAAAGCCCGCCGGCAGTTCTTTCCAAAGACGTTTGAGCGACTCCCCCATGGTTGCATAGAGTAATCGACTTTGGTGGCCACATCAAACCGATAAACCCGGGGGCGATGGGTAATTACTGTTGACTGTCGACTGTGGACTCTGTGGGTGTCAGCGGGAATGCTGAATTGTGAATTCTGAAGTCAGGAGCAAGTAGCCACCGATGACGGATTCTTCTACTGCGATCCTGCGCGGGCTTAACCGACTTCTACATGTAGGCCGTATTACATCAATGTGGATTGTTGCCGCCTGCTTCACCAGAAGCAGGATTGCGACTGCCGATTTGTGGGAAAACGGTAGGCGACTGCCCGTTAGTACTGCGACGAAGTCTCCGCGCTACCCCGCGTTCGAGTTTCGCCGCTTTTGGTCCTGCCGCTGAATAAACAGCAGGCATCCAAAATGTGGGAGTGCTACGTCCGACTGGGGAGCGAGATGGTATCCAGAGCTAATGAGTAGAGCTGTCTGACGCCGATCGTGTAGCTCGTCGGTGACGTGAATGTCCTGGGTGTGGGGTAAACGATCTGCACGTCCCTGATGAAAGACCTGAAAATACCCACCGCAACTGCCTGCATTTTGCTCCCTGTCGGTGCAATTAGAATCCGCTCAGTAGTCCCATGATTCGTATATATCTGAAGTAAATACTCCAAGGTCTCGCGATAATCGAGAGTGCTCGTCGAATAACCCTCTTCCCCCTCAAGACTGTCCGTGTGATTCAATCTGGCAATCGCCCATTTTCTCCACTGGTTTTCCGGCGCAGGAGGAACGCCATGTATGACTGAATATCGCGATGGTTGAAGCTCCGTCCTGAGCGCCGTCAATTGATCGGTATTAAAAGACGGGAAGGTTACTAGTCTGGTCTGTTGGCTGCCAGGCGAAATGGACGAGAGTTCCGGAACAATCGTAACGTCGAAGACGCCACTCGAGAGCAGCATTATTGAGTACAAGGGGTCTACGCCGCTTTTGGCTATGGCTTCTTCGACTACGTCTTTTGACGGGGGGTATTCTGATGCTTCTGAGTACAGTACCGAAGAATGTGAAAAGCCACATGATTTCGGTACTCTCAATCGGCCCCTTTTGATCGTCTGATTTGGCTCCACCCTGAAGGTCGAACCGGCTACTCTGTCGTGGGCGAAGCCCAGGACGGAGGC
>JAIQGA010000447.1 GCA_020072925.1 Terriglobia bacterium
AAAAACTTCTGGGTGGACCCTGCCACAGACGCGTCGTGAGATCCAACGCCTGTTGTTTACCTGGACCGGAGAGTGTGCGTATTGTGGCAGCGTAATTCGCAAACGAAACCGTCCACCCTAACTTAACGTAGTAGTACTATCGCCTGGTCCCTATCCCCTGCTTCGTCTGTTTGCTGATCGAGGCGCGGAAACGGTGACTGAACACGGGTGTGGTGCCCAGGGGTCCAATGCAATGCCAGAACGCCCAGATTGGCGAGCGTGGCAGAGCGCAGTGAAACCTTGCAGAGGGTGAATGAGTTCGTGCTAAACTCGCTTTGTCACGCTTGTAGAACACGGGCCCATAGCTCAGTTGGTTAGAGCAGCGGACTCATAATCCGTTGGTCGCAGGTTCGAGTCCTGCTGGGCCCACACCTTATCCTTTTGAGCGGGCTTAAGTTCCGCCTTCGTGAGATTTTCGGGCTGCTGCGTTTTGGTGCAATCTATGGCCAAACTATGGCCAAAGCCGGTTGTGCTGCGCAAAAACCTCGTCGGCCTTCCTCGACTCTCATCAAGACATGAAAGACATCTTACCGGGAATGGACATTTCCAGGTATTGCGCGAACGTCGGTGGTGCCTCTTGATGGCTTCGGCTATAAAATTCCACTCCCATGACCCGGCGAATATCAATATTCCCATTGCACCTTCTCGTCACCGCCCTAGGCATCTTCGCTGAGGGGCTTCGATGTATTAAGGTCGCCTTTCGCTCCCGAGCCTCTTTGATCGCTGAGAACGTGTTCCTCAGGAAACAGTTGGCGTTTTACCGCGAACGGAACATCAAGCCCCAACGACTGACTGATTCCGCCAGACTCACCCTGCTCTTCTGGGCGCGGTGGTTTAATTGGCGAAACGCTCTGGTGATCGTAAAGCCGGAAACGTTCATCGGTTGGCATCGCCGGGCATTTCAGTTTTTCTGGCATTGGAAGTCCCGAGGCGGCAGGCCTCGGATCCCCAGACACTTGCGTGACCTGATTGCAGAGATGGTTCAGGAGAATCCCACTTGGGGCGAGGCGCGTGTTGCCTCGGAACTGGCCCTCAAGCTCGGCATCTCCGTTTCGCCCCGAACCGTCCGCGCCTACTGGCCCCAAGGTCAAGAACCGAATCGGGGGCCGTCCTCCCAGCGCTGGATGACTTTTGTGCGCAACCATGCCCAAGCCATCGTAGCTTGTGATTTCGTGGTCGCGGTGACACTTCGCTTCCGCATCCTCTATGTCTTGGTGGTGATGGAGGTCGGGAGTCGCAAGCTCTTACATGTGAATGCGACGCCCCACCCGACTTCATCGTGGACCCTGCAGCAACTCCGAGAAGCAATTCCCTGCGACCACAGATATCGCTGGTTGATCCACGACCGATCTGGCATCTTCTCGGAGGACTTCGATCGCTCGATCAAGGACCTCGGAATGGAGATTCTCAAAACACCCGTTCGGGCGCCCAAGGCCAATGCCTATTGCGAAAGACTGCTCGGCAGTTTTCGGCGGGAGTGCCTGGATTGGTTCATTCCGTTGAATGAAAGACATCTGCGCAGGTTGGCCAGAGAATGGTCGATTCATTATAATCGGGGACGACCACACAAGAGTCTGGGACCTGGCCTTCCCGACCCTCCACCCGGCCTTCCGGTCAAACTGCAAGATCGAAGGCACGAGGTTGCGAAGAGGTACTTAATCAAGAAGAAGTCAATCCTGGGAGGGCTGCATCACGAGTATCGACTTGATAAGGTTGCGGCATGATCCCGCTGAGGTTTTTGCGCATGACAGCTGCGATAAAGTGATTCCGATTCCCGAGGAGTTTGTCCGTTCTGAAAGGCATCGATTCCTTCATAAGTATGGAACCGCGCACGACACGCCCTGAAAGGATGATCGCCATGAAGCCGGAGGAATCAGTGGCAGAAGCGCACCCTGCGATGAATGCCTGGCGTGACCGGGTTCGTAAGATGTACGGGGGCGCGATTGGACGTCCTCGCCGGGAGCTCGTGACGCCGGCCCTGATCATGGACCTCGATGTCGTTCGCCGCAATATCCAGCACATGACGCAGCAGCTTTCGAGCACCAAGGTGAAGCTGCGACCTCACGTAAAGTGCCAGAAAAGCCCGGAACTGGCACGGCTGCAGGTTGAGGCGGGGGCCATCGGGGTGTGCACGGCCACGGTCTGGGAAGCCATTGTGATGAGCTGCTCGGCCGGGAAAAGATTGCGGCGCTGGCCAGGGCGGCCCGGAAGGGTCGCCTCACAGTGGCCATCGACGATGCTCGGAACACCAAAGAACTTTCGCAGGCGGCGCAGGCGGCGAACAGCAAGCTCGAAGTCCTCATCGAGGTCGATGTAGGCATGGGCCGCGGGGGTGTCCGCTCGGTCGAGGAGGCGGTGGACCTGGCCCAGCATGTTGCCAAGCTACCGGGCCTTAGGTTTCGCGGCCTTCAGGGGTACGAAGGCCACTGCATGCACGAGACCGACCGCGCCGTGCGAACGCGCAAGGCCATGGCGGCGATGGATTACGTGGGAAGCGTGATCGACCGTTTGGCGGCGGCGGGGTTCCCCTGTGAAGTGGTATCAGCGGGAGGGACGGGTACCTACGATATTACGGGCCGTAACCCCCGAGTGACCGAGATCCAGGCCGGGTCCTACGTTTTCATGGACAACTTTCACGGGAACCTGGTTCCGGGCTTTTCCCGAGCCCTGACGGTCCTGGGGACCGTCGTGATCCACCATGGTAATACGATCGTCCTCGATTCGGGGCGCAAGTCGGTAGAGATCGATTTTGTTCTTCCTACCATGGTCGATTATCCCTTCTATCAAGCGCGATATTTTGCGGAGGAACACGCGCTGTTTGATGTGGACGACCGCTGCCACTTGAAGCTTGGCGACACGGTCGAGTTGACTCCTGGCTACGCCCCGACGACCGTGAATCTATATGACGCTTACCATGTCGTGGAAAAGGACGTGGTAACGGATATCTGGCCGATCATCCCGCGCGGCGCCGGCCACGGCGGATTCCTGAACAACTGACGCAAGCAAACGAGAGAGCAAGCGATGGCAAAAACAACACCTCAACACGTTTCAATGGCGGAGTTCGAGAAGTTGTTTCAAGCGGTCTGCAATTGGGGGCGCTGGGGATCCGATGACGAAAAGGGGACGCTCAACTATATCGGGCACGAGCAAGTCCGGCGCGCGGCGGGCTTGGTGCGCTCGGGCCGGTCGGTTTCAATGGCGGTTCCGATTGACAAAGTAGCCGGGCCCGACAATCCTCGCCCCGCCATCCACTATATGGTCCAGAACTATGACATCCACTCGGATCTCGGGGAGCCGCAGTTCTGCACGGATTATCTGGCCAGCGAGTTTCACGGCGACTGCCACACCCACATCGATGCGCTGTGCCACATCGCTTACAAAGGGAAGCTGTACAACGGGAAACCCGCTAGTGCAGTGACCTCTCACGGTCCCACGATTCAGGATATTACCGCTTATGCTCACGGCATTGTCGGTCGCGGAGTGCTGTTGGATATTCCCCGCTTGCGGGGCGTGAAGTGGCTCGCACCGGGTGAAGCAGTCACCATCGCGGAACTTGAGGCGGCCGAGAGGGGGCAGGGCGTTCGTCTCGGAGAGGGCGACATCTTTGTATTCCGCACCGGGCATCATCGGCGGCGGCTGGAACTGGGACCGTGGAATAACGGTTACGACGGCGAGGGCAAAGCCGGCTTGCATGTGGAAACGATTCTGATGCTCCACGAACGAAAGGTAGCGGCGTTCTTTCCGGATGGTGACGGGGAAACCGTCCCCAGCAACGTCGAGGGAGTTGCGTATCCCATCCATGCACTGCAGATTTCCGCCATGGGGATGGCGTGCTCGGACAGTCTGCAATTCGAAGAGTTGGTGAAGGTCTGTGAGGAAGAAAAGCGTTGGGAATTTCTTGTCGTCGCTGCTCCCTTGCGGCTGCCACGCGGAACGGGTTCATTGTTCAATCCCATCGCGATTTTCTAATCTGAAAGGCGCGGAATGAGCGCGGACAGGAGAAGGCCTATGAAATTGCATCTCGGAATCAATAACATC
>JAIQGA010000203.1 GCA_020072925.1 Terriglobia bacterium
GGTCTTTCACGCTCTGCTCAGGGGAGAGGGTTGGGGCTTTGGTTTCCCACCCTCTCCCCTGGGGAGAGGGTGGCCCGCAAGGGCCGGGTGAGGGGTCATTGGTCCGTGGCGAATGCAGACTGTAACTTTAGTTACGACGTTTACTGTAGTACATCGGCGCTCATAGAGCGCCGCTACAAATCGCCTGTGCTTACTGGTCTGCGGGTGGCGGTGTTACTGCGTGGAGCCGAACTACCTCTTTCCAATTTCGCGCTTTTGGGGTTGCAGGCCCGTGCGGCCCAGAACGTGTGCTAGCAACGCCTTGCCTTGCTCAGCAACCAACTTATCGTCGATACTGACAACCTCTTCCCCTTGGTCGTCTGTGAAGTACACACGGTGGTCGATGTGGTCCAGCGTCATGCTGCTCCCCCTCGAACCCATCCGCCGGTAGTGGTAGACCTTTTCGTCTACCGCGCCGTGAAGCGCCTGCCACGGCGTCATCTTCCAGCCGAAGGCGGAGGATTCGCGCAAGCCTGTCGAATCGGCCTCGATATGGTACGTCGCGCGGTCAAGCGTAATGACGGCGAACACGCCTGCCACGAACAGCACCACGGAGGCGAGTCCCACCCGACCCCACAAGCTTTCCACGCGGGAGGTCCGCAGCATCACAAAACCGAAGACTCCGATTGCCGCCCCCAAAGCACGTTCGAACACCGGCCAAACGGCGACCCTCGCCGCGACAATGGCTGGCTCATGCCATGGCGGAGCCTGGAAGTGCGTCCATGTTCCCGGGGGCCCTAAGGGCAAAGTTATCCCGTGGTACGTGAGGCTGTTCTTGGTTACGAAATAGAATGCCCCGGCGATACCCAGGTAGACCAGTCCCAAAAGCGCGAGCAAAAAGGGAGTGAACCTTACTCCGGCCACACGCGCCCGTTTGGTGACGGGATCAATCAGGAATTCGTAACGGTGGAAGCGCCGCAAGCCCTCGTCGTTCTCCAACTCGAGACGGCGCTCATCCGGTCCGTGGAATTCATCGCGGGGAGGTAGGAACTCGATCCCCTGCTCCACCTTGACATCCGGGCGCATCGAGTCGGCCAGGCCCTCAACCGTGCCGGTAACCCGGTGCCATTCGCGCTCAGCCCTTGACTTGGCTCGTACCGTGCGCCACGTTTCCACCCAAACGCCAAGCGCCAGCCCGACCATGCCGAGAATCAGCGCTATTCTCAGGGCCACTGGCGGGAAGTCTATCTCGCGAGTTTCGGGGTGTCAATCCTCGTCAAAAAGTCTCATTGAATCTGCCTCCCCGCCTTTGGGGTACAAATACTCCATGGCAAAACGGGGCCGACCGAAGAAGGAAAAGCGGCTTGACGAATAGCTAGGGGTGCGCCTTTCAACGGAGGAGAAAGAAGCCTTTCGGGAGTCGGCAGACCTTGCCGGTATTCCACTAGCGACTTGGGTTAGGGAAAGATTGCGAAAGGTCGCAATAGGCGAGCTAGGAAAAGCTGAGCTTCCCGTGCCATTTCGGAGTTAGCCTGAATTCATGAAAAAAACCAAACGCAACCCGAGAATGGACCTAAGCCAACTCGCACGCTCAATTGTCGAGCGCGCGGTGGGTGAGCCGCTGACTAAGCAAAAAACAAGAATTCTTAAGTCTCGGGCATCCCGCCTCAAACCTGCGACGGATTGTCAAAATTCCATATCTGCTTCAACCAGGGGGCCAGAGTCTTAGCCCTGTCCTCAATGGTTGAACGATCCCACACAGCGTATTTTTTGGCAATGGACTGAGCCATGACCAGTTCCGACGAAGCATACTTCGCCCGCTTGACAGGATATTCTTCGTTTTTCACCTTTGTATTCAGTCTCTCCCCAAGCATGGTTAGGTTGCCGATGTGCCATGTATAAGGCTCTAAAGCTGCCTGACCTGATTCACCTCCCCACGTTCCCTCGTCCGGGTTCTGTGGATATATGTGTTCAAGATTGCTTTCATGGCCGGTACCTTTTTCTTTGGTTTTCGACTCCATTGCATCGGAAAGTTTACGTATTACATACGCAGCACTTTCAGGAGGAAGAATGAGACGCTCCGCTGCCGCGTCTATTTGTTTGTGGTCAGGGGACAGCTTTCTCAAAGTCTCCTTGACCTCTTTAACTTTGGATTGTTTAGCCTTTTCGTCTTTGTCTGAAATGTTACGAATACTTCTGGCGAGCGCGAAAAGCTGAGTCTCTAGCTCGGAAGACTCCAATCCGAGTAATACTGACCACCTAGTCACAAATACCAGTAACCACTTTGTGATATTAGTAAAATCAGCGGGCGTGAATTTAGTATAAGCCGAAAGCAGCATAGGTAACGATGACTGTGCATCTATGCCTTGTATCAAGCTGCGGACATATGGGGCGGCTGATCCTATTTGCTCCTCGCTGAAGGTCAGGAGTGCCATGTAATTCTGGCACTCAGTGGCGCACGCCTGAACAAAGTCTACGCTGCTTATGGACTGTTTGCTGATCTCGGATTTTAGAGCGGAAAACAAACTCTCGGTTTTTAGATCGCCGTACCTCGATACCCAGAGATGTCGAAGGAAACGCGAAATATCGCGCCTTCCCATTAACATGACCATTTCATTCCACACTTTTCGTAATTGGGGTCTGTCTTGTTGAGGACAGACGCGCATCAGGTAGTTAAGCAGCAAATCAGGGACTGAAAGACGCAGACCGCGATCGTTTAGAGTTTCAAAAATTTGAAAGGCATCTCCGTCCGAGTCCACGGTTATACACGCCAGTACCAAGTCGCTTCTGAGGAAGTTCTTTAATGTTTTTAGATACTTCAGGCTCTCGAATTTGTCTTTCGTGGAAATGGCGGTTCTTACCGACTGTAAGAGAAATTGCCGAGCCTGGCTTATGTGGCGTTGCGATCTCAGCTTAGGACTCCTCTTGCTTGTGGGGGCATTGTCTGCTTGTACGCATTCCGAGAAGTAGGAATCATCCAACTCCCCCATCTGAAGGCAACGCTGACCTTCCTCTCCTATGATGAAGTCGCGTTGAACGTACGCTGCAAAGTTATTCGCATCCACGAAACCCAACTCGCGTCCAACATCCCTCAGCACAGAGAATAAAATGGTAGCGGTTGCCAGCCTCTGTTGCCCGTCAAGCAGTTCGGTGACCGTATCAGACTTATTCAATATAACGATTGGCCCTAGAAAATACTTGGGGGATCGATTCGGGTCGTTAATGTCTGTCCAAAAGGTTTTGACGTGCTTAATCTCCCAGCTATAACCGCGCTGGAACGTCGGAACCACGATTCGTGATTGCTGATTGCTGCTGAGAAGCTCACCAATAGTCTTGGATCGTGAGTTGAACGCATTTTCTGACATTGGTATCCCTCGGCCTCTAGTTGGAGCCTGGTCATCATCGCACACCTCTCCTAATGACTCAACGTAGCTGTTACCCTTAACGGGGCCGCTCATTCAGCACCCCCATTCCAATTCCTGTAGAGTCTGGCAAACTGAACCAGTACCCGCTTTTGCATTGCATTGTACTGCCTGGGGTGTCGTGGTATGCTACGCGGCAAGCGCTTGGCATTCTACCGTTCGAGCCGAAAACCGTGGAGATGAAGGTCGCCCAGAAGTTTGGCAAATACGAGATCATCGCGGAGTTGGGACGCGGTGGCCTGGGGGTCGTGTACAAGGCCCGCGACCCGCTCATCGGACGTCTGGTGGCTCTGAAGGCTTTGGCTCCCGAGGTGCTTGCGGATCCTGATTTGCTGATGCGCTTTTATCGCGAGGCGCAGGCGGCGGCCAACCTGCAGCACCCCAACGTGGTGACCATCTACGATCTGGGCGAAATCTCCGGCTCGCCCTACATCGCCATGGAGCTCGTCGAAGGCGCGACGCTTCGGGAGATCATTGACCGGCAGTCGCCCATCCCCCTGGCACAGAAGTTGAGCATCATTCGGCAATTCTGCGCGGGACTTGCCCACGCGCACCAGCACGGCGTGGTTCACCGCGATGTAAGGCCTTCCAACATCCTGGTGATGACCGACGGCACGGCGGTGGTGGACTTTGGCATCGCCCGTCTGGAATCAAGTTCCATGACCAAAACGGGGATGTCCATCGGCACCGTCCAATACTCATCTCCGGAACAGATCAACACCGGGACGCTGGACGCGCGTTCTGACATCTTCGCCGCAGGCGTCGTGATCTATGAATTTCTCACTTACCGACGGCCTTTCGACGGGAAGACTATGGCGGCGGTCATCGACGAGGTGATGAAAAAGGAGCCGGCGCCTCTGCGCCAGTTCGTGCCGGATATCCCGGCCGAATTGGAAACGATCGTCGGCCGCTGCCTGGTGAAGAATCCCGAGGCGAGATACCAGAAACTGGATGAAATGCTCTCGGATTTGGCGCCCATCGCCCAGAGCCTCCAGCAGAACCTTGCCGAACACCTTATGGGCCAGGTACCGGACCTGATCGCGCGAAGCGATTTCGCGCAGGCCCGCGATGTCCTGCTCAACATCTTGACGCTGGATCGCGGACACAGTACAGCGAAGATCCTGCTGGCGGAGGTCAACTCCGAAATCAAGCGCTCGGAAGTGTCCACGAAGATCACCGATTTCCTGAATAAAGGACAAGCATCGCTCCACGCGGGTGATTTTCAGGGCGCCGCGAAGAGCTTGGAGGAAGCGCTAAACATTGACCCCAACCACGCCGAAGCGCAGTCCTTGCTGGCCACGGCGCGGCGGGAACTCGAAAGAAGTGCCGAGGTGCGAAAACGGCTTGTCGCCAGCCAAAACGCCTATCTAAGCGGGAACCCGACGGACGCTGAGATTTCCCTGAAGAAGGTGCTGGAGCTCGACCCGAAAAATGCGGAGGCGTTGACCCTTCTCCAGCAAATTCGGAACGAGCGCGGGGAAAGAGAGAAGCGCCTCTGGCTGCAAGAGGGACTTTGGCAGGCGCGCAATCTGCTTCAGCAAAACTCTTTCGAGGAGGCGTGCCAGAAGCTGGCCCAGTTGCAGAACGCCTTTCCGGCAGAAGTCGAGGTTCAGCAACTCCTCGCGGAGGCGCGTCAGAAGGCCGAGTCGCTCCGAAGCGAGGTCGAAGGCATCCGCGTCTGTCTGGCAGGGAACCGGCTCCAGGAAGCGTACGAGCGAGCCGGGGCTCTGGCCTCCGCACACCCGGGGCGAGCGGATTTCGCCCAGCTCTACGAGGTGGCGAAGGGGCAATACGAGGCGGGAGAGGGTCGGCGCGAACTTGATGCCGGCCTGGCGAAAATCCGCAGCCTTATCAAAGACAAGATATACGGGGTGGCGATCGAAAGATGCCAGATCTTGCAGCAGAAATATCCCGGCCACCCGGAGATTCTGCAACTACAGACTCAGGCCGAGAGCGAGAAACAAGCCGCTGATTCACAGCGGCCGCTCGTTGAGGCTGCACGGCCCATCCAGGCGCTGCTGAACGCCGGCAAGTACGGCGCGGCCGCTGCGCAGGCTGAACAGTCGCTGGCTCGTTTCCCGGGGAACGCCGATCTCGAACAGTTGCTGGAGACGGCCCGCCAGGGCCAACGCTTGGCGCAGGTCAGTATCGTTAAAGCATTAAATGACGCGGGCAACTTCGAGGAGGCCCTTCGCCAGGGTCAGAGCGCCTTGGCGAGATACCCCGGCGATGCCGAGCTTGCGAACCTCGTCAAGATCGCCACCGAACGGCGCGGCGGGAAAGTGGAAAGTGATACTTTCCGCGCCGCCGAAATTTTCCCCGTCCAGGACCTTCCCAGTCAGGCGCCGCCGGAGCCCTTTTTCCCCCCGCAACCCGTTGCGCCTCGAGTTCCGCCCGAACCCGTCAGCGTCGCCGCGCCGCCTGAGCCTGTCGCGCCCTTCATTCCACCCGCGCCGGTGAGCCTCGGCGTTCCCCCTGCGGTTGCGGCGCCGGAGGTTGCACCCCCCGCGCCAGTCGTTGAACCAACGCCGCAGGAACAGGCCGCACGTCCCGGCGGGCAGAAGACGCTGCTTCTAGTGGTGGTTGTTTCGGTTGTGCTCTTGTTTGTTCTGGCGGCAGCGGCGGGCGTTTTGTTCTTTGTCGTCAAGAAAAAGGGACGCAAGGCCCCGCCCCCGCCGGCGCAGCTTGTGCAGTTTGAGATTCTCACCACACCTTCCGGAGCCACGGTTTCCATCGACGGCAAGGTATCAGGCAGTGCGCCCTTGAAACAGGAAATGGCTCCTGGAGCGCACCAAGTGCAGGCCACGCTCGACGGCTATCAACCCGCAGAGCGCACCATGACTCTCGTGGCGGGAACGCCGACAAGCGTTTCCCTCGATTTGCAGCCGCTGAGCTCAAGCCTCCACGTTTTCACCGATCTGGAATCGGGCGACGTTAGAATGGAAGGGCAGCCCGCCGCCAAGCTCCAGGATGGCCAATTCGCCCTGGACCAATTGGAACCCGGCAAGCATAGCTTGCGCGTGACGAGCAAAGGGCAAAACGCCACTTTGGATTTCGAGACTGCGCCGGGGGCCGCGCCGAACCTGACCGGGGCCACGGCGAGCCAGAACTTGTCAGTGATTGCCGTGGGCTGCCTCGGTGGGCACGCTCGCGTCATTTCCAGTTCCAAGACGCTTCAGGTCGGCTTGGACGGTCAGCCTCTCCAGCCTACGGGGCCCGGGGGCCTGACGCTCGACAATCTCTCTCCGGGGTCACACGAGTTCACGTTTGCGGAAGGCGCTGAACAGCAGAAGAAAACGATTGAGATGGGGGCCGCGCCGACCTTAACGGTCTACCTCAGTTCCAACCGCAATGTGGGCACGCTGGTGGTGCTGAGCGACGCCGACGGCGCGCAGGTGTCGCTCAACGGCAAGCCCCAGCGCGGGCTGACGCGGAAAGGTCAACTGCGCATTGCGAATATGGAGCCCAAGCAATACGTGGTGGAGGTGGCGAAAGACGGCTACGAGAAGAGTGCCAGCCAGACTGCGCAAGTCCGCAAAGGCGAGGAAATCAAGCTAACTTTCAACCTGAAGCCCCTGACGCGAGTGGCCGCGCTTTCCATTCAGGGAGCAGCCCCCGATGCGGAAGTGTTCCTCGACGGAAAATCCGTGGGAAAGGTCGGGGCCGATGGCGCCTTCTCTATGTCGAACATCGCTCCAGGCGGGCACACCATCGAGCTGCGCAAGACCGGGTTCCAGCCAAAACAGGTGCGTTTGGAATTCGTTGCGGGAAAGACCGAAACGATCAAAGGGAGTCAGGAACAGGCCGTGGGAACGCTGCTCATCAATGTGTCGCCCCCCGTCCAGGATCTGACCCTGCGTCGCCAGGGTGAGACGAGCGGCACTTCCATCACTGCGGGACGCCGTGACATCCCGGCGGGAAGTTACACCTTGACGGCCCGATGGTCCAGCGGCCGGGAGATGAGCAAACCGGTGGAGATCGTAGCCGGTGAAATGCTGCCCGTGAACCTGAATTTGAAGCAGATGGGAATGGAAGGATGGCAGAACCCGAAGGAGTGGGCCGCCCAGGGCAAGTGGTACGTTAACCAAGGCGTCGGAATCTCCCTCTACAACGCCAGCCCCACCGCCGGCACGTTTGTTTTCACGGGCCAACTCCGTAAAGGAGAGCGGCTCGCCTGGGTGCTGAATTATACCGACCCGAACAATTATCTTCTTTTCGAAATTGATTCCCGGACTTTCGCACGCAAGCAAGTCGTAGGCGGTCAGACCAAGCAGCTTTCTACTTCACCGTCCGAGATCGGTAAAAGCGAATACTGTTCCGTGCGAATTGACGTCACACGCGGAAGCGTGGTCCACCAGATCTTCAACGGCAAGCAATTGGTGCCTGTGGATACCTGGAAGGATTCGGCCCGAGATTTCTCTCGCGGCAAGTTTGGCTTTGTGATCGCGCCGAAGCAAAAAATGGGGATTTCAAACTTCAGCTTCTCGCCTCAATAAGCCGGGGTTTTGTTGGCTCTATCTTCATTCCGAGCATTTCGAAACCCCGGCAATAAGTACCACTAATCCATAACGCTCCATTCGAGGTAAGGACGCGAAATGGTCTCAATAACATCTTCTGGGTTTTCTCCCAGGGCGTCGTGCTCATTGCTGGCTGGTTTGAACCGGACGTCCACTTTGATGTAGGGGCATTCAATCAGCACATACCTCCGTTGCAATCGAGAAGATAGGCCACCTTCTGTCGTAAACAATTTGAGGAGGTCTTTGCGCCGCATGCCGGGTTTGATTCTGCCAATTTGCCGGAGGACCTTAGCGATCCACATTGTTCGCTCTTGCGCCAGAGCGGGGCTCATGGGAACCGATTCATCTGCTACCTGCGCCGGGCTCTTGGCCCATTGCGGCAGCAGGTTCTCATCGGGCGGCTCGGGTAGGGTTGCGACGATGCGGGCGCTGGCGGCGTCGTAAAGGGCATAGGTGCCCGGACTGGTTGCTGGCCCCGAGTAAACGGCAATTTGCCGGCCATCTTTCCAAAAGTGCCACTCCCGAATCAAGCCGCCGGGTTCAATCGTTTTCGTCACGCCCCCCTTCAAGTAGATCTCGAGTTTTGTCCATGAAAGGTCGGGCCGCATCACCGCACACGCCACGGTCTGTTTGTCGCTCGCAAAAATGGTTTCCGAACAATGACCCGCACTCGCCATCTTGATGAGTTTTCCCTCAGGGGAGCTGACGTAAACGTTGCCCCGAGGGTCAAGGCGCGCTTCTTTGGAGTACTCGAATTTTTCCTGCGCCCAGGCTGGGCGGGGGAGAAAAGAGAGCGCCAGGAAACAAACGCCGGGCCACCATCTCAGCAATTCCTGACACCGAATCCCCGACGAGGCAAGCGCCTTTGGACGCGGCAGGACGATCCTCCCTTGCCTGCCTGATCGAAACTCCGCCCACCGGTCTTTCTTCCGTCCAGCGTTCACTACACGCGAACTCCTCTGCGTTCGATAAGTCGGTTCCATAAGGCCTCCACGTATATTTCACCGCGCTGCTTCGCTCCCCGCAGAGCCCGCGGCGATTGGCCGCGCCAGACTCAAGCCTGCTAGTGTCCCACGTAGTCAGGAAAAGACTCAACACCGAGGTCACGGAGACCCTCCGCGGCCTCTGTGTGAACGCTTGGGAGGCACGGACACAGAGAGTTTTCCATGAACGCAGCTTAATTCGGAGCAAGAAAGGATGACTGAGACCGAATCGGTATACGCTAGCAGTTGCGCGTCGCCGTGTTATACTTTGGCCACTCGAGGTCCTGTCGGAGCAGTCATGAAGATCCGCCCAAAGTGCTTTGCCAATTACTCCGACGATTACGCCGTCTGTCCCAAGGATGGCTCCGCGCCAAGGCGATATGCAAGCGCCAATGGTGCCGGCAGCGGCACAACCTCTGCCCGTGGCCAAGACGCCTACGCGTCGGGAGCCTGCACCCCCGGTGCCTGCCAGCCCACCGCGATTTCCAATCCTCGCCGCCTTAACGAGGATTACACAATCGTGTGACAGCAGCGTCTGTAGCGGCTGTCCTCAGCGCCGAAACGCGCCGGTGAGGACACGGCGCTACAGGATTGGTTGTTGCAGTATTCATTGATGCCTATTAACTCCGCGCGATCCCACGGTGAATTCAAACCACGGACTGACAGTGGGGATCACTCATTAACGATGACCCCCACGCCAGGAGAGACCTCCGATTCAACCGTCAGATCTTGCTGAAGGCCCCAGGCCGCGTCCGCCAAACTCCAGACGATGGAGCCGTCGGGGGCCTTCCCCTCGCGGGGTTCGAGCGCAGGCGTGCTCGGAATCACACCTAGAACGAAGCGCACCCGCCGACAGGTGACCTCCCGCGGCTTCGACGCTGGAGGTGCCAACACCGCCGGCCCAGGAGTTCCGTCCGGCAGCTTTGTGGCGACGTATTTCCGGGGTGGCGATGCCTGCCGCAAAGGCAGCGGCAGGGAGACAACACCCCGTCCGGATTGGCCCGAGCGAAGAAGGCTGGCCAGGGCGCGGGGCGCTGTCGTCCAAGACCAAGTCGGGTCCAAGGGTCTGAGTTTGTGGAGCAGCACCACCACGTCAGGCGCGGCAAATCCCACGTCAGGCAAGGACGGGTGCACGCTAAAGCCTCCATCGGATTCCGCCTTCATATCGACATCGAGGATGTACACGTCGGTGGGGCTCAAGTTCTTGACCGTGTATCTGCCCTCCAGTTGCTTCCCTGTAACGGAGAAGCTTGCCGAAAGGGAAACCTGGTTCATCATGGTCGCCTTCTTCCTCTCGGGATGGTCTACCCCTAGCGCCAAGAAGCCTCCTAACACACAAATCACCGAAACCAGCCCCAGGAGCACACGGAAGCACCCAGGCGCAAAGGCAGGAATGAAATGGAAGAGGAAGCCCCTGGGGATCACCGGGGCGCGAGGGTGACAGGTTGGCGACATGGGGTGGTCCTCTGCAAACAGCATCCCTGGCATCGAAAATCCCCGTCCTGAAGTCATCGGCGAGTATATACCCAAACAGCGTGGGGAGAACTGAGCGCGGAAGCCCGCTCGGCTTCACTCTGAACCTCCCGGAATCATGGGAAAGGGGTTTTTGAAAGGTGACCGTCACGCGCGTAAAGACCGCAAGCCGATCAATGGAAAATGTCTATTGCGATATGGGGATTTCAATTCGAGACCAGCCCAGTCGGCCGG
>JAIQGA010000204.1 GCA_020072925.1 Terriglobia bacterium
GCATGGGCGGCGGCCGCAACCATCGCCTGCGCCTCGACGACGGAATCCTGATCAAGAATAATCACCTGCGCCTCGCGGGGGGGATTCGGGCCGCGCTCGAGCGCGCGCGCCGGCATCGTCCCCAGGGGTTCCAGATCGAGGTCGAGATTACCAGCCTCGAAGAGCTCGAGGAGGCCATCCGAAGTGGCGCGGATGTTGTATTGCTGGATAACATGTCTCCCGACCTGGTTCGTCAATGTGTAACGCGCGCCGCGGGCCGCGCCAAGCTGGAAGTTTCGGGAGGCGTCGACGCCGGAAATATTCATGCCTACGGCGAGACCGGAGTGGATTATATTTCAGTGGGCGCGCTGACCCACTCCGCCCCGGCGGCGGATATCAATTTCCGCCTCGAACCTGTATAGCGCCGGAGGGAACGCGCCCCGGCTGCTTCTTTTGAAATTCCCGCCTGTGGGTCTCGAACCGGCGGGCGAGGGTGCGAAGCGATGAGCGCTGGCAGCACCGACCGCAGGATTGACAAGCTGATTCACGTCCTGGCCAAGAACGCCATGGTGGTGGTCCCGGGCACGAAAATCGCCTCCGAAATCGGCGTGACGCGCCAGAAGGTCTGGGAGTGGATTGAGAAGTTGCGCTCGCTGGACGTGGAGATCAAGGGGCATCCCTCAAGTGGCTATCAGCTCGTGAAAGTTCCGGACATCCTGGTTCCCAGCCTGGTGCACGCGGAGCTGGGCGATGGCGCGATCGGCCACGAAATCGTGCACTACTTCCGCACCGCGTCCACCAACAGCGCCGCGCTGGCGCTGGCAGCGCGGGGCGCGGCGCACGGGACCGTGGTGGTGGCCGAGGAGCAGACCGCCGGACGCGGCCGATTGGGCCGCGTCTGGTATTCGGAAAAATCCAGCGGCATTTATGCTTCCGTGATCCTTCGCCCCGACCTTTCACCGAACGCCGCGCCCATCATCACGCTGATGGCGGGCGTGGCGGCGCAGCGTGCCATCGCCGGCGCCACCGGCCTGAACGCGGACATTCGCTGGCCGAACGACATCCTCGTGAAGGGCAAGAAAGTTTGCGGAATTCTCACGGAGATGAGCGCGGAACTTGACCGCCTGCACACGGTCGTCCTGGGAATCGGCATCAACGTAAACCATCGCGAGATGCCCGCGGAATTGAAAGAAATCGCCACCTCGCTGCGGATCGAGACGCGCCGGACGTGTTCGCGCGTCCACCTGCTCGCGGCATTGCTGAAAGAATTGGATAAGCTGTATCGCGTGTTGCTCAAGGGCGGTGGCGCGGCCATCGCGGAGCGTTGGGCCGCCGCCTCCACCTACGCGCAGGGCAAGCGCGTGCGCGTGGTCGCCCACGACGGGGATTTTTTCGCCACCACCGCCGGCCTCGAGCCGACCGGGGCGCTGCGCATCCGCCACGACGATGGCCGCGAAGAGTGCTTGGTCTCCGGCGAGATCATCGAAGTAAAATAGTAGCAGAGCTATCAGCAGTCAGCTATCAGCCGTCAGCCAAGAAAGCGCGAAGGGGCGTTTAACTGATTGCTGATAGCTGAAAGCTGATAGCTGACGGCTCAACCATGCTGCTCGTCATGGATGTGGGCAACACGAACACCACCCTCGGAATCTTCGAGGGCAAGGAATTGAAGGCGCAATGGCGCCTGGCGACCAACCGCGAGCAGACTGCCGACGAATACGGCATCCTCATCCGCAACCTTTTCACGCTCGACGGCGTGCGCGCCGACTTGATTACGGGCATCATGGTGGCGAGCGTCGTGCCGCCGCTGGACGGCGTGCTCAAGGAGACGGCGGAAAAATACTTCCGCGTTCCCGCGCTGTTTCTCGGTCCGGGCGTTCACACGGGGATGGCGATCCGCTACGATAATCCCCAGGAAGTGGGCGCCGACCGCATTGCCGACGCGGTGGCGGCTTACGATAAATATGGCGGCCCGTGCGTGGTCGTCGATTTCGGCACGGGCATCAACTTCGACGTGGTTTCTGAGAAGGGTGAATACCTGGGTGGGGCCATCGCGCCGGGAATCGGGATTTCCGCTGAGGCGCTTTTCGAACGCGCGGCGCGCCTGCCGCGCGTGGAGATTCGCGAACCCGACCGCGTCATCGGAACCAACACCGTCGCCAGCATGCAATCGGGATTGTTTTACGGCGCGGTGGGCGCCATGGATGGCATCCTGGACCGCCTGGTGGCGGTGCTGGGAAAAAACACCAAGGTGGTCGCCACCGGCGGGCAGGCGTCGCTCGTGGCCGCGGCCTCGAAATACAAGCCGCCCGTCGATGCGGCGCTGACGCTCGAAGGTCTGCGGATTATCTTCGAGCGTCACCAGGCGGCGGCCCGGCACAAGTAGGTCCCTCCGGTGGAGAACTACTTCAACTATTTCACCGAAATCGAAGAGCGCTTCCAGCAGTGCCGGCAGACGAAAACCCTTCTTTCTCCCCTCGACTGGGCGCTGATCGAATCCTGGAAGGAACAGGATTTCCCTTTGCCCGCGGTGCTCGCCGGCATTGAACGAGCCTTCGAGAAATTCAAGACGCGACCGAGAAAATACCAGCGCGTGAACAGCCTGGCGTATTGTGCGCAGGAAGTCTACCGGGCCGTCGAGGAAGCCCGCACCAACGAAGCGCAAACCGGGACGCGCCGCGAGGCTCAATCAGCGGCTGCATTTCCTTCCGAGGAACTCCTGGGTTTTTTGCGCCGGAACGCCCAGGCCGTCGAAAAGGCTTCACGGCGGGCGAGCGAGGAGCGAAACGCAGTACTGGCTGAAGATCTCGCGAGCGTCGCCGCAACGCTCGCGGCCTCCGCCACGCAGCAAGCCGCCAAACCTGACGACGACATGGAAGCCCTGGAGAGGCGGTTGACGGCTCTTGAAGACAAGCTGACTGCGGCCCTCACCCGCGCGTCCGCAGTCGAATTGCTGGCGGGGTTTCGCCAGGAAGTCGATCGCATGCTGGTTCCTTACCGCCGGAAAATGTCGGCGGCGCAGATCGAACCGCTGGAGCGACAGTTTCTGAAGAAGCGACTGCTCGAGCACTACGAGATTCCGAGGTTGAGTTTGTTTTATCTTTAGGGAAGACTGTCCGTGGTCAATAGTCCGTTGTCCGTTGTCTGTGGTTCGTTGTAGCCACTGCGTGCAGCAGTCGGCGGGCCAACACTCGTAATTTTCGGAGAACTGACTACGGACAACGGGCAATTGACAACGGCCCACGGACAACGGACAGGCTTGTGATTTTCGAATTCCAACCCGACAAGCTGGTTTATGGTGGGGAAGCGCTCGGCCACCAGGCGGGGCGCACGGTGCTGGCGCGGGGCGTGCTTCCGGGGGAGCGCGCGGAGGTGGAAGACATCCGCACCGCCAAGGGCGTCGTCCACGCGCGCGCGTTGCGGATCCTCGAGCCCGCGCCGGAGCGCGTCGCGCCGCCCTGCCCTTACTTCGGCCGCTGCGGCGGCTGCCAGTACCAGCATTTCGGTAACGAGCTTCAGGTAACCGCCAAGCAAGAAATCCTGCGCGAGACCCTGCGCCGGCTGGGAAGAATCAACTGGACAGGCGAGATTTCCGTGCATACGAGCCCGCCGTGGAATTACCGGAACCGCGCGGAATTGAAGGTGGCCGCCACGCCCGGCGGAGAAGCCGCGTTGGGCTTCTTCGAGACGGAGTCAAATCGGCTTTGCCCCGTCGACGCCTGCCTGATTCTCTCGCCTCGCTTGAACGAACTTCTCGGCCAACTGCGTCATCCCGAATGGTCATCGCGGCTGAGCGGGATCAGCGAAATCGAAATCCTGGCGGACGATCGCGACGAGCGGGCGATGCTCACCTTTCGCGGCATCCTAAGCCCGAGAGACGGCGAGCGGTTGGCGCGCGAGGCGCTGGCGCAGTTGCCCGGTGCGATCAGTGTTGGCATGGATGATGGACGTCGGCTCACCGTCGTCGGCGAGGCCGCGCTGCCCTATCGCGTGGGCGGGTTCACCTACCGCGTCAGCGCGCGCTCTTTCTTCCAGGTTTCCCGGTTTCTCCTGCCGGAGTTGGTCGAGGCTGTAACGGCGGAGACATCCGGCGCGGTGGCCATGGACTTGTTCGCCGGCGTCGGCTTGTTTACTCTGCCGCTGGCGCGCCACTTTGGGCAGGTGATCGCCGTCGAGGCCGACCCTCGCGCTGCGAGAGACCTCGCCGCCAACGCGCGCGCCCACGCGCTCGAAAACGTGCGCGCGGTGACGGAGACCGTCTCCGACTTTCTGCGACGCTGCGCCCAGGCCGAAGCTGACGTGGTGGTCCTCGACCCGCCGCGCGAAGGTGTGGGCATCAACAATTTGAAACAACTTCTGGTCTTGCGCCCGCAGCGCCTTGCCTATGTTTCCTGCAACCCGCCCACCCTGGCGCGCGACCTGGGCTTCCTTGTTAACCAGGGTTATACGCTGAATTCTCTTGAACTCTTCGATTTCTTCCCCCACACTTACCACATCGAATCCCTCGCGAAGCTCAGCAGGTTGGTCAAGAACTCCATCGGCATGTCATGCTGAACAATGCGAAGCATCTCCGCATTCGTGAAATCAAGCAAATACAGAGATCCTTCGTCGCCTTCGGCTCCTCAGGATGACAGGTTTCGCGGGGTGTCGATTGTCCTGGTCGTATTGACATGAGGGGGATGCTCATGTCCAGCGAAACGCCAGAAACGATTCCTTCACGTACTCCCAAGAGCCCCCTGCTGGCCTTAGCCGCTAGTTTTTGCTTGGGCGCTCTGCTGGCACGCGGCATTTCTGCGCAATCAACCGTTACCGCCTGGTCGCTTATCACCGCAAGTGTTTGCTTGCTGACAGGGTTGATAATCCTGCGCGCGCGTTGGCTGCACCTCGCGGCGCTTTTCGCGGCGCTGGGATTTGTGGCCGCTGGCGCCGGCGCGAGTTCTCTTTTCGAATCGCGTTTTGGCCCGCAACACGTCAGCAACCTGGCGGCGCTCGGCGTGGACCTCGAAGACCCGGTGCGCCTGGAAGGCCGCCTGGTTTCCACGCCGCAGCACACTCCTTACGGCCTGCAATTCGACGTCGACGTGCAACGCCTCGAGAGCCGAGGGCGGGTCCATGAGATGAACGGCAAAGTGCGCCTGCGGGTTGCCGCCGGCGAGGACCCTGAAACCGCAGCCATTGCCGACTCGTTGCGCCTCGAGTATGGCGATTCCATTCGCGCCCTGGCACGGCTACGCAAGCCGCGGATTTACCAAAACCCGGGCAGCTTCGACTTTCGCCGCTGGATGGAGTCCATCGAAGACGTTACCTGGGTGGGAACCATCAAGAATCCCCGGCTCGTCGAAAAGTTGCTGCCCGCCAGCTCGCTTGGTGTTGCGGCGCGGTTTGCTCGAACGCGTCATCGCTTGCTCCAGACCATTGATGAGTTGTATCCACCCTGGTCCGCGCAGGGCCGCTACGGCGCGGTGCTCAAGGCAGTGCTTTGGGGCGACCGCTCCGCCCTGGACTCCGACACGATCGAAAATTTCCGCAAGACAGGGCTTTACCATCTTCTGGTCATCGCCGGTCTGCATGTCGGCCTGCTGGCCCTGCTGGTGGGATATCTCCTCCGCTGGTCGCCGCTTGGCGCCTCCATGCGCTATGCGGCGTTGCTGCTCTTTCTGCTGGTTTACGCCGGTTTGGTGGAGCAGCGCGCGCCCACCCTGCGCGCCACGCTCATGATTGCGGTCTACCTGCTCGCGCGCCTTCTCTATCGCCAGCACGCGGCGCTGAACGCCATTGGCCTGGCGGCTTTGATTCTCCTGGTGCATCGGCCAGCGTGGTTATTCGAATCCGGTTTCCAGCTTTCCTTCGCGGCGGCCTTGCTCATCGCGGGACTGGCGGTCCCCATCCTGGAGCGCACCACGGAACCCTATCGCCGCGCGCTCTTCCGGCTCGAAGACGTTCCTCTGGACGACGTCCTGCAGCCCCGGCAAGCGCAGTTCCGGCTGGAGTTGCGGAGAGTGATTGCGTGGTTAAGCGCGAGGGTACATTTGCCGGAACGATACGCATCGCTGAGCACACGGGCGGTTATCGCACCGATCAAGTTGATTTTTTGGACAGCCACCATGCTGTTGTTTTCCGCGGTTCTGCAACTGGGCCTGCTGTTGCCAATGGCCGAAACATTCCACCGAGTGAGCCTGGTGGGGGTGATGCTGAACGCAGTGGCGATTCCCGTGATGACCGCGCTTCTCGCCATCGCGCTTCCGACGGTGGTTCTCGGAGCCGCCTGGCCGGCTCTCGCGCTCTGGCCAGCCCGATTGCTGACGCCCGTGATGTGGCTGCTGTTCTGGCTGACCGATTTCCGGAGGCTCCCTGATTGGCTCTCCTACCGTATTCCGGCGCCGCCCGTTTGGGTGGCCTGCGGCTTTGCGCTCGCCGCGGTGATTGCGGCTGGCGCGCTCGGACGGCTGCGCCGGGTCTTCTGGGCGACGCTGCCGGTCCTCGGCCTATTCGTTTGCCTGGTTGCCTGGGATCCTTTTCCGCCTCGATTGCCACGCGGCGCGCTGGAAGTCACGGCGCTCGACTGCGGGGTCGGTGATGCGCTGTTCCTGGTGCTGCCGGACCGCACCACGATGCTCGTGGATGCCGCGGGGACTGCGGAGCGTGGTGCCCAGGAAGGCGCCTACCGTGGTCGTCGCTGGGATCCCGGTGAAGATGTTGTTTCCCCGTATTTATGGTCGAGGGGAATCAAGCGACTCGATATTGTCGTCCTGACTCACGCACACGAAGACCATCTTGGCGGGCTGGCCGCGGTGATCCGGAATTTCCGCATCAGGGAGTTCTGGCACGGCAACAATCCGTCCACTCCGAAGTATGAAGCCCTGCTCGAAGAGGTGAGGGCACAAGGGATGCGCGAGCAGCAATTAGCCGCAGGAGATACCATCGTGCGCGGATCAGCGACGATGCAGGTTCTCTGGCCTCCTGCGCAGCGCAAGCCGGGCCGCACGGTTTCGAACGACGATTCCCTGGTGCTGCGGATCGACGCGGGAGGGGCCAGTGTGCTTTTGCCGGGCGATGTAAGCCGCGAAGTGGAGCAGCAACTCCTGGCGTCGGGGGTGAAACTCGAGAGCCAGGTGCTGAAGGTAGCCCATCACGGCTCGGCTTCGTCTTCCACTCCGGAATTCCTCGCGCGGGTCGCGCCGCGCGTGGCTCTGATCCCGTCGGAATCGACCGGGCTGGTCAATCTGCCCAACCCCGCAACGTTGGAACGCCTGAGCCACACCCACGCCAGAGTCTTTCGGACCGACACGGACGGCGCGATCACCGTCGAGATGCGGCCCGGAGCGCTGGTGGTCCGGCGTCACATCGCCTTGCGCGCGGACTCGATCACGGGCGCCGGAGGGGCTACGCCTCCCGGAGCCGAAACATTGAGCGTACGGTAGAGAGAGCGGGAAACCTGCGCTCCGAAGAGCATGATGGCAGAGGAAAAGTAGGCCCAGGTCATCAGCGCCACCAGGGCGCCGATTGACCCGTAGACATGGCGGTAATTGAAACGTGGAATGAGTAGAGTGAACAACGAGCGTGCCGCCTCCCAGAACAGCGCGGTGAACAGCGCGCTGGGAAGGACCTGACGTAATTGCATGGAGCGATTCGGCAATCGCTCAAACATGATGACGAACATGCTGAGCGTGACAGTGAAAGTCGTCAGCACCATCAACAGATGGTAAGCGAGTTCGGCGGGAGCGAGATAGGAAGGAATGATCCAGCGGCGCATCCAGTTGTGGACATAAACATTCATCCCCACTAAAGCCGTCGAAAACAGAATGAGGAGCCCCAGCGCGATCGCCATCTCCAGCGCCAGAAGCCGGCTGCGCCACCAGCTTCGACCCTTCTCCACTTCCCAGGCGCGGTTCAAGGCTTTTTCGAGCGGGAGGAACACGCCGGACGAGCTCCACAACAGAAGCAGGAAAGAAGCCAGCGTGATCCTGCCGTAGGCGTGTGAGATGCTCACCAGGTTCTGCATGATAATGTCCGACTTGAAGGGCAAGTAGCGCTCCAAGACCATGGCCAGGTGTCCCGCGAGCTCATGGCGGTGGATATACGCCCCGCTGAATCCCAATAGCAACAGCAGGAGTGGAAAAACAGCCAGCAGGCTATGGTAGGCAATCGACGCCGAAACCATCAGGGAATCTTCGCGGAAGAAGTTCAGCAAGGAATCACGCAGGACGCGCCGCGCATGCTGCCACCGCTCGTGGCGCGTCCGGGCTTTTGCAACCCGAAGTTCCGTTGACGTCATCATAAATGGGGTTCGTGCCCCGGGCCCGGCAAAGCTTGAAACCCGGGAAGCCCGGATGGAACCTAGCTTATACTAGTTTGGGGGACGACAGAAGATCTTGCCTCACAGCAAAACGGGGCGGAGGGCAGCCCTTTGGCCACAGAAGCAGAAATCCAGGAAGAAAACCGCAAGGTACGACGCCTGCAAATCGTCGTGCAACTGGTGATGAATCTTCTCGCGCAGTCAGATCTCCCCGTGGAAGAAGCTGCGGAGCTCGTCGCCCAGACTCGCCAATTCGCTGTGAACCTTTTCCCCGACAAGGAACAAACCTACGATTTGATTTACCAACCCCGGTTTCAACGGCTGCTTAGAGAAAAATACAGGATGATTTGAATTGTGCGGGAGAACTCGCTTCAAGACTTGGGGTGAGACGCGGCAGCCGGCTGGTCCGAGACCGACTTCAGATCGCCCGTAATGGAACCCACCGCGATCATGGCTTTGATGCGCAATGGCAAGTGCTGCGCGTCGTCGCTGAACCAGATCAACATGCGCCCTTTTCTCTTGAAGAGGCCGCTGAAGACTTTCGGTTCTACGCGGAACGCTTCGCGATTGCCGAGGGGAGTCTGAATGCGCTCGCGGGCCTGAACCTCGACCGCGACGTCGTAGGTCTTGGACCCATCATTGACGGGGAGATGGATCACCTTACCGACCTGGAAATCCTGCTGCCGCAGAAAATAGAACGCTGTGACCACATCCTCGGTACAGGATGGAGCGGCATTCTCGGCATGCTTGGGTGGCTCTTTCGGATGCGCGAGGTCGTGCTCGTCGAGAATCGCCAGTTGGCGTTCGCCGTTGAAAACGATTTGCGTCTGCTTGTGTCGCCGGCCTTCGTTAATACTCTTTTCGATGCGCTGGGAGCAAAGGGATTGAGGTTCAAAGAAGGAGCGAAATTCGTTCTGGACATCGTAGAGGAGCGACACAAAACCCTGCGAACGTGCCGTGGTCACTACTTCGTAAGCGTCATCCGCCCCGCTGCTCGTGCGCTGGAGAGTGGCCGAAACCTCCCCGGCGCGGAAAATCGACCAGGTGACGTCGTAGGTCAGCTTCTCGCCCGGAACGAATGGCGCGGCCTTCTCCTCTGCCTGCCCCCCTGCGACGGCCAGCAGTGCGAGCGCGGCGAGCGTGGCACCGAAGTTCCGGAGATTGCGAACGTCCATACACGAGGTTAGAAGCCGGGGCTTCACCCCAAGCTGCCTCTTCCTACTCTAACGCAGCCGTGCCTTGAACACCAGAAAAAGCAGGCCCGCCAGATAACCAAGTGCTGCTTCGTATTCCCGGTTCCTTCGGTACTGTCCCCAACTGCCTTTGCCGTCGCAATTTGCCGCCCGCCGCAACCGGGGAAGAAAAAGGGGCACAGAAGCAGCATAGCGCTCGTATTTTTCGCCGAATTCACGCCGCAGGAACTGCTCTTCCCGGCGTATCACGGGCCAGTACACAGCAAGAAAGAAGGCAACGAAGGCTACGCCCAGAATCCATGAACCGCCTGCCACCGCAAAGCCCAAACCCATCAGCGCACTCCCCAGGTAAAGAGGATTTCGAGTGTGCGCGTAGGGGCCAGTGGTGGCGAGCTGTTGATTCTTCATCAAGTGAGCCGCGGACCACGCTCGAAGGAGCAACCCCAGGAGGGCAACCACAGCACCTGCCCCCAGCAACGCGGGCGTGGGCTGTGCGAAAACCAGGTAGGCAAGGCCGAGGGCAAACCCCAGTGGCACGCGCCACCGCGCCGCCCAAGCTGCGTAACCGTTAGGCATTCTCCCTCGCGAGGCGCTCGCAAACCGCGGCGAACACCGCCTCCACTGCGATCCCCGGCAGATATTGGGGATGGGACGCCCGTCGGGTGTGATCGATGGGACCTCGATTGCTGAGCGCAATGTCTAGGGGCGAAAACGGGCCATTGCGCGCGGGATCAGTGGGTCCATAGATGGCGACCACGGGCGTTCCCACCGCCGCGGCCAGGTGCAAGGGGCCAGTGTCGCCGCCCACAAAGAGACGCGCTCGCCGCGCCAGCGCCATGAACTGCATAAGCGTGGAGGGGAAGTAGCAAGCGCGGTCCGTGGCGGCTTGTTGCAGAATTTCCTTGATCACCAGTGTTTCGTCAGGCGCGCCAGTCAGCAGAATCTTACCCGGAAAAACCCGCGCAACCCGTCGTATCAGCTCGGCATAATTCTCTGGCGCCCAGCGCTTGGCCATCCAGCCCCCGCCGGGATTGACGATCATGAATTCCTTTGCGCCTATCTCTGCTAGCCGTTCCGCAACATCGCGATCGGCTTGTTCC
>JAIQGA010000205.1 GCA_020072925.1 Terriglobia bacterium
TCGCCACCGCCGCGAACGCGCAGCATCGTCTGGGCACTAACGATCCCGCGAGAATCGAGTTGGTAGAAGTATGACTGCAAAGAACCGTGAATCGCTTTTTGACTCTGTAGCGGCCATGTCCTCATCGCCGCAGGCAGCAGAAGCGCCGGTGAGGACACCGGCGCTACAGGCAAAGACGCCGGTCATAGACCGGCGCTACAGCGCAGCCCTCGATCGCCGCGACTTCCTGAAGACCGCGCCACTTCCTTGCCTCGCGGCTTGCGCCAGCGCGCTTTTCGGGACGTCTGCCGGTGCTTCACTCCTGGCGGCCCCCGCGCGCGAAGACGATGCGCAATACATCAAGGAAGCGCGATTTTACGAAAAACTGCCGTACAAGAAGACCAAGTGCAAATTGTGTCCGCGCGAATGCGTGATTGACGACAAGGAGCGTGGCTACTGCGGCGTGCGCGAGAATCGCGGCGGCACGTATTACACATTGGTGCATTCGCGGGTCGTCACCGCGCACATCGATCCCATGGAGAAAAAGCCATTCTTCTACTTCATGCCAGGGTCAACGACCTTCTCAATCGCCACGGCGGGCTGCAACGTGAACTGCAAGATGTGCCAGAACTGGGAAATCTCTCAGGTTCGCCCCGAGCAGGTGCGCAGCACCTATGTGCCGCCGGCGCGCCTTGCCGAACTGGCGCGGCAATACCGCTGCGCGAGCATCGCCTATACGTACAGCGAGCCGGTGATCTTCTACGAGTACATGGTGGATGCCGCCGACGCCGCGCACGCTCTGGGTGTGAAGAGCGCGGTCGTGTCGGGCGGATACGTTCAGGCCGACCCGCTCAAGAAGCTGTGCGCGCGCGTGGACGCCATCAAGGTGGACCTTAAAGCGTACTCGGAAAAGTTCTACAAGGAAGTGGTGAACGGCGAATTGAAGCCCGTGCTCGATGCCATCGTCACCATCCGCAAAGAGGGTCGCTGGAACGAGATTGTTTACCTCGTCGTGCCCACGTTGAACGACAGCGACCAGGAATTCAAAGGGCTGGCGCGCTGGGTGAAATCGGAAGTTGGCCCGGACGTGCCGCTGCACTTCTCGCGCTTCCATCCCGAGTATCTGCTGAAGAACCTGCCGCCGACCCCGTTGGCCACGCTCGAGCGGGCCAAGGCGATCGCTGACGGCGAGGGATTGCACTACGTCTATATCGGCAACGTCCCCGGCCACCCCGCGGAGAAGACTTACTGCCCGCGCTGCCGCAAGGTCGTCGTCGACCGCATGGGGTTTACCGTTGGAGACGTTCACATTCGAAACGGCAAGTGCAAGTTTTGCCAGGAGCCTATCGCGGGCGTTTGGACATAGCGCGAGAATAGACTTTGCCAGGCGAACCTCCAGCCGGACTCTGCGGCGTTGATTGAGTACAGGAATGACCTTCGGGCCCTGGACGTGTAAACTCAACCCAGGCCGGTGAGTCATGGAACAGGTGGTTGAATCGAAGAGTGGCGCACATATTCGCCTGAACGACGAACGATGGGCACACATCATCGAGGGGCATGCTGAACTGGATGGGTTGCGACCAGACGTACTGGAGACCATTGCGAAACCGGCACGAATTTACGCGGGTAGCGGAGGGGAACTCCTAGCCACAAGGGAGCTTGAGGTTGGAAAATGGTTGGTTGTGGTGTATCGTGAAATTGGAAAAGAAGGCTTCATTATTACCGCTTTCGTGACCCGGCGGATCGCAGCACTGGAAAGGAGAAAGCAACTTTGGCCGTGACCGAAATTCGGAACTATCTTAACCTTCTCCCAAAGGTGAAGCAATCCCCGGAGGGATCGGTGTGGCTAACCTACGACAGGGAAGCAGACACCCTTTACATCAACTACAAGAAGCCCGGCCATGCCACCGATTCCGAACTCACCGACGACGATGTAATCGTGCGCTACGAAGGCGAGGAGATCATTGGCCTCACAATCCTCCACGCAAGCACACGATAGTATCTTGCAGGCTATTGAGGAATCTATAAAACTTTCACCCTGAGGAGCCGGAGGCGACGAAGGATCTCTGTATTTGCTCGACCCTACAAATGCAGGGATGCTTCGCTGCGCTCAGCATGACATTCCGAAGGAATTTCTAAGCAACTTGCCAGGGCCTGCGCAATCCCCCGGCTCGGCTCGATCGGACGACCTGCCGGGATTCATCCCTAAAGCTCACTTGCCCTCGCAGGAGTATAATGCTGTTCAGTTAGCCGCCGGGTGGCATCAGCTCTTGCTGCGTCCGGCATTGTTTCCTCGACCCGAAGGCTCGCCGAAGGATTGATCATGCCCTCACGTGTTGTGCGTCCCGTCCTCTTCATTTTGGTGCTGTCTCTCGGATGGCTCTTTATCCGATCTGACTTCGCTGCGCCCGAAGCCGCGAAGGTGCGGGCACCGGCCGTGGCGGGCGGGTTCTATCCGGCGGACCCCGTGGAACTCGGGAAGATGGTGGATGACTTCCTCGCTCGCGCCACCGTCACCAAGCTCGGCGGGCCGTTCGTGGCGCTGATTTCTCCGCACGCGGGCTATCCGTATTCCGGCCAGGTGGCCGCGCACTCGTACGTTTTGCTCAAAGGCCGGAAATTCGAGCGCGTGGTGGTTATCGCTCCCTCGCATCTCGAAGCCTTTCCTTTCTCTTCCATTTACAGTGGCGATGCGTACGCGACGCCACTCGGCGAGATTCCCGTGGACAAGGCGTTTGCGGCGAAGCTTGCGGCGCAAAGCCCATTGATCCAACTTTCCGAGCGCGGGCACGGCATCGTGCAAGGTCGAGGAGAACATGCGCTGGAAGACGAATTGCCTTTCCTGCAGCGCACCCTCGGCTCGTTCAAGCTGGTGCCCATCATCATGGGCGACCAGAGTTATGAATCGTCGCGCGCGCTCGGCGTCGCGCTCGCCAAGCTGATTCCGGGGACCGACACGCTTATCGTTGTGAGTTCCGACCTGTCGCATTACCACCCTTACGACGAAGCCGTGAAGATTGACCACCAGACTTTGAAGGCCATCGAGGATTGGGATTACCTCAGCCTGTCGCTGAACTTTCAGCGCCGCGTTTGGGAAGCCTGCGGCGGTGGGCCCATCGTGGCGGCCATGATCGCCGCCGAACGCTTGGGGGCAAACCGCGCGGTCGTCTTGAAATATGCCAACTCCGGCGATGTCACGGGAGACAAGAGCGGCGTGGTGGGCTACGGCGCGGTGGCGCTGGTCAAAGAGAAAACCTCAAGCGCCGGCCAGGAGCCGACCTTCACGCTGAGCGGCAAGGAGAAGCAGGAGCTCCTCAAGATCGCTCGGGAGTCGGTCACGACCGCGGTTAACGAACAGAAGTTCAGCTCCGTGCCCGCCGGCGAGCCCGAGGCTTTGACGCGTGACCGCGGCGCGTTCGTGACCCTCAAAAAGAATGGCGAGCTGCGCGGATGCATCGGCTACATCACACCGATGAAGTCGCTTGTTGAGACCGTGCGCGATGTGGCGGCGTTTGCGGCGCTCAAGGACCCGCGCTTTCCGCCCGTGAGCGCGGCGGAGGTGGGACAGTTGGAATACGAGATCTCGGTTCTTTCTCCCCTCCATCGCGTCACGGACATCAAGCAGATTCAGGTCGGACGCCACGGCTTGCTGATGAGGAAGGGCGAGCGTGAGGGAGTCCTGCTTCCTCAGGTGCCCACGGAACAGGGCTGGGACAGGAAGACTTTTCTGGAGCAGACGTGTCGGAAAGCCGGGTTGCCGCCCCAAGCCTGGCAGGACGAGGATACGGACATCTTTATGTTTACGGCCCTGGTGTTCGGCCAACCCGCCGCCATGCACGTGGTCACGGATGATGTGCCGGGCTTTCCCGGACGGCCGCGACGGCCAGGACCGCCGGCGCTAGACTTACCACACCCATAAGCAGCGCAGTTCGCAGGAAGCCGTAAACCGGAACCAGGTAAATACTCAGCGCGATCGCGCCCAGGCAGGCGCCGAGCAGGTCCAGGCCATAGAGCGCTCCCAGGCTGTGCTGCGAACTCTCGCTCCCGGAAAAGTAGAGTCGACTCGCCAGCGGAAACTGGTATCCGCCCAATAACCCTGACGCCAGCGCCAGCGCCGGAAACAGAATCTGACTTACCACGAATAATCCCGCCGAACTTCCGACCTCACCAACCTTCGTGAATAGCATGTAGAGAATCAGCGGTGACGCTGTGGCGGAAAGCTGAAGGAGGATCAGGCGCTTCAAGTCGCGGCGACAGTTGGGCATCACGGCCGTGGAAGGAACTGCCCTCCGTTGTGAGGGCAAGGCGAGCCTCGCGCCGAGGGCCATGCCCACCATGAACAGCGCGATGAGAATGGCGAGTTGCTGATACACGTACCCATAGAGCGCTTGAAAACCTAGGAGCAACAGCAACTCGAGCCCGAGCAGCGTAAAGCCCATCGCGGCGACACAGAATCCCGCGAGCGCGCTGTAGCGCCGCTCGCTGAGTGGCGAAGACTTTCGGCGGTCATAGACCGCCGCTACAGCGAGGAGCAGCGACAGCACCAGGACGACGCCGCCGAACAAGCGCCCGAAGCTGACGTCCGCAACAGACTCGAACCACGCGCGCCATCTTCCCGGGAATTGACCGCTCCACAATGCCACGTCGAAGTAGTAGGCGATCGGAACGAAGTCACGATTGATCGGCGTCCCCGGTTGCGACTCGAGCTGCAACTGGAGATCGAGCATGCGGTCGGGTGAAACCCGGTAAGGCAGGTAGTATTCGCGCACGTAGGTCGTGCGCAGTTGTCGAGCCCGGAGCCGCTTAAGCAACTCGCCGGAGTCGGTGGTGAGCGTGCCGGGTTCGAGCGCCGCGAAGAAATGCACGGTGCCGCCGGGCATCGCGGCGACTTCCGGGAAGACGCTACGCAGCGTCTTCTCGAGACAACGCAGGAGGTCGGCCAGTTCCGGGCTGATATAATCCTCCGAGGCCGTCACCTGAAAAGAGAAAATTCCTCCCGGATTGAGCTTCTGCTTGGCCTCCCTGAAAAACTCGGCAGTGTAGAAGCGATTCAACTGCGCGGTGTGCGGGTCGGGCAGGTTCACCAGGATCACGTCAAAGGTCCGCGCGGTCGTCTTCAGGAACAGCCGGCCATCCATAGGGTGAACCTGGACGCGCGCATCCTTGCGAAGCTCTGACCAGACTTCCGGGAAGCGTTGCGCGGCGAGGTCCAGGATCGTCGGGTCCAATTCGACGTAGTCGACGCGCGCGAGGCTGGGATGCTGGAGCGCCTGCGTCAGGCCGCCGTTGACGCCGCCGCCGATGAGCAAAAGATTCCGTGGCGCGGGATGCTCGAGCAGCGCGTAGTGCACGGCTTCCTCCGCAGCGGCGCGATCGGGAACCGTGAGGATCCTTAAGCCGTTTTCGAAAAGGCTGCGGCTTGCTCCCGTCCTGACCACGGCCAGATTCCCGTAGATCGAGTTGCGGACCTCGACCAGTTCGAAGCCGCGCCAGAGCAGCGCCAGCGAGCGCGCCTCGAGCGTTCGCGCGGCGAGAGGAAGCGCGAGGGCGAGCGCGAGCAATCCCATGATTGCAGCGCGGCGACGCGTGGTTCCACGAATCCCCACGCTCGCGGCGGCGAGAAGGTTGAGGAGAGCCAGCAGCGCGGCGATCTCGAAGGCGTCAAGGAACCGGATCAACAGCAGGCTCGCGAGCAGGCCGCCCACACCCGAGCCCACTGCCTCGAAAAGGTAAACCGCGGAAGTCGCCTGCGCGGTCGAGGCGGAACGCTCCTCGGCGAAGAGCCGGCTGCCCGCGGCAAACAAGCCGCCGGAGATGAGGCACAGCACGCTGAGGGTCGCGAAGGAAGTGAGGAAGATCGGCACGGGGCCGAGGGTCTCCCCCGGCAGTGCGTGGAAGGCCAGCCTGCTGGCGCGCGCGGCCAGGATGGTGAGCGGGAGGGCCAGGGCGATAGCCACTTCGAGCGCGGCGACAAGCCTTCGGGCATCGCGCACGCGGCGCGCCACGATTCCCAGCAGGCTCGAACCGAGCGCGGTCCAGAGAAGCCAGTTGGCGAGCATGACTCCCAGTGCTAGCTCGTTCCCCTGAAAAACCACGAGGAGTTCTCGCATGAGGACGATCTGGCAGATGACGGCGGTAAAGCCGATAAGCGACAAAATGGCTACAATGAACGGCTGACGCGCCGCAGCGAGGGCGATGTTGGACATAATGCCCGACACCCGCCCCTGACTTTCTGCCCTTCTCGCGCCAGAGGTTTGGAATGCAGGTTGCTCGCTCACAGGACAAATAGTGAGGGCAATATGGATGCCAAATCGTGGCCATCACCGGTACCAGACCAGTCCTCGCTATCCCCAGCGCCAGAGGTTTCCCAGGCGCCGCAGCCTTCCTCGGCACCCCCAACGCCGGAGCGCTCCCCGAGCCTCGACGACCGCCGCGCTTGGCTGTTGCGGTTTCTGCGTCTGGGTGGCCTAGGCGTAGCGGCTGCAGGCGTAGGCGCGTGGCTAAGCCGTCGCAGCCAGCGGCCGGAGGAGCACGCCCCGCTGACGCTCAACCGCAACTTCCTAGTTCCTCCCGACCCGAACTTCCCCGTCATGGCCATCATTCAGGGGCCCGACCCGCGCCGGCTGGCGCGCCGGGCATTCGAGGAGCTGGGCGGCGTCGGCCGCTTCATTTCCCGTGGCGACGTAGTGGTGATTAAACCCAACATCGCGTGGGATCGCGCTCCCGAGCAGGCGGCGAACACCAACCCGGACCTGGTGGCGGAGGTGGTAAGGCTGGTGGCGGAAGCGGGGGCCGCGAAGGTGATTGTCACCGACGTGAGCTGCAACGACCCCCGGCGCGCCTTCGCACGCAGCGGGATCGCCGCCGCGGCGCGAGCCGCAGGCGCCGAAGTGATTCTCCCCGAGGAAAGGAAGTTCCGGGAAGTGAACCTGCACGGCGAAGTCCTGACGGAGTGGCCGGTGTTCGAGCCCTTTCTCGCTGCCGACAAGATGATCAACCTGCCCATCGCCAAGCATCACAGCCTGACGGGCGTGACGCTGGGGATGAAGAACTGGTTCGGCATCCTGGGGGGCGCGCGCGTGCGGCTCCACCAGCGGATCCACGAGAGCCTCGCCGACTTGGCTGACTTCATGCGGCCCACCCTGACGCTCATGGACGCTTACCGGGTGCTGGTGCGCAACGGCCCCACGGGTGGCGATCTCGCCGACGTGGCGCTCAAACAGACGCTTTATGCCTCCACCGACCCCGTGGCCCTCGACGCCTGCGTGGCACGGGCCTACTGGAATCTGGAGGCTAGCGCAGTACCATACCTTAAGTTGGCCGAGGACCGTGGCCTCGGCCGCCGCGATTTCGAAAACGTCCCCACCCGCATCGCGCGATTGTAGGGGCGGGCTACAGCCCGGCACCCTCATTGTCGATTGCCGATTATCTGCTGTGGCGCCGGTGTCCCCACCGGCGAGCGGCTCCGCGGACACTGCCGCTACAATGCGCATACGGGCTGCGGCACGCGCCGCTCAACACCTGCCACGATGGAGAAGTCGCAACACCGGAAGGCGGGTATTGGCGGTTCCTGGCCGCATGTCGGGTGGTATACTTTGCCCATGAGTTCGGGGGCAGAAGTTGCTGCCGGCGGCGTTTTCCGGGAGGGCTGTGTTCCCCCACTTAGGGAACCCGAAGCTATGCCCCGCCAATTGGCTCGCTGGAGCGAAAAGGCCAGGGCACGCCAGTTCAATTCGATCAGAGCACGCGATGCTTGCAGCCGAGCGGCGCTGACGACAATAAGTATTATCCTCATTCTGGGCCTCGCCACCCGGTCCTGGGGTCAACAGGCTTCGAAATCCAAGTGGGTGCCGTTCGTAGCCAAGTTCGTTGTAACGAACACTATCGAGCTTCCGCATATGGGCAATGACAAGATTCATATGTCCGGGCCTTTCGTGAGGGACGGTCTGGGCTCCTCATACAGGCGCCAGACGGTGAACAGGTACGACTCCCGGCTGCCAGTTCAAGGGCAAGTTGACATCGGTTTCCTCTATGATCGTCCGCATCGCAAGATGTATATTCTGGATTTCGCGCGCAAGACCGTCAAAGAGGAGGACCCTCCCGACACGCCGCTGTTTGCCGTTGACCCCATTTCCCCGGAAGAATTCGAGAAACTCCATGCGGGTGACAAGTTCCTGGGGACGATGACGATCTCAGGAGTCGAGTGTGACGGCTATGCCGTACACAGTCCTCGCCAAAAAGGGAAATACTCGAGTGAGGTGTGGTATGCACCCTCCTTGAACTATTTGGCTGTCAAAACGAGAACGCGCCCTTCGCCCGAGCAGGAACAGGTGACCGTCGTCGAGGACATCCACGCTGGAGAGGAACCCGACCGCAGCTATTTTCGGATTCCCGCGGGCCTTAACAATGTCAAGTAGCCGGCAGATCTTGAAGCCGCTCATCCTCAGCCGTACCTTCAAACACCTGGCCCTTCACCAATCTGGCTCAACTTTGTCATGCTGAACAGAAGCGGAGAATCGCTGTATTTGGACCAGGCCCTGTCCATACGGTCCTCGATGCATCCAGCGCATTGACTGCGGGGATCCTTCGCTGGCGCTCAGGATGACAAGCGCTGTGCTCATGGGGAGCGGGAGGCAATCAGGATGACAAGGGAAAGGCTCAGGAGGATCGCCGGTTCCGCAATTTGACTCGCCTTTGTTTCGGAGTTATTCTCCGTCATCCCAAGCCCTCGCCCTGGTTCATTGACGATTGCCGATTGAAGATTGACGATTGAAGAACAAATTCCCAATCGGCGGTCGCCATTAGCAGTCAGCAGTCTTCAATCGGCAATCTGAAATCAGCAATCATCAATCTCCGGTTGGGGGGCGCATGAATCGCAAACAATTCCTCAAGAAATCTGGTTTTGGATGTTGCGCGTGGTTGGCGCTGGATGCGGGTGGGAGTAGGCTCGAGGCTTCGCAGCAGACGGGCGAGGAAGTATCCCAGGTCCAACGGGAAAGGGATTTCCTGCGGGGTTGGCTCGCTGACTTGGTCGACGCCATGGACACCCACCTGGACTCCTGGTCGAAGGTGAGACTCATGGAGGCCTGCGGGCGCCGCTGCTTCGAGCGTCATGACTTCAAACAGAACATCGCTCGGCAGGGGAAGGACGATCTGAAGAAGCTGCTCGAAGCTTACAAGAAGAATTTTGAATGCTGGCAGGAAGGGAACCTGGTGCACATTCGTTACGGCGAAGTCTCCAGCCGCTGCTATTGCCCCGCCGCCAACTATCGTCCCTCCAAGGCCAACGATATTCACTGCGAGTGCACGCGGAACACTCACCAGACCGTTTTCGAAACCGCCCTGGGGCGCCCGTTTAAAGTCGACATTGTCGAATCGCTGCGTCGCGGTGGCAAGACCTGCCACTTTGTGGTGCACCTGACGTAAGGCGGCGCATTGCTCATTGCCGATTGTGCAGGGCGAAATTCGAAATTCGAAACTCGAAACTGGAAATTCGAAACTGTCGGCCACAAGCTGGGCGTTGCGACGCTTGCGAGTTTCGAATTTCGAGTTTCGAACACCGTCAATCGACAATTCTCAATCGTCCATCTCACCGCGGGGCTTGACACAAATCGGGGTGCAAGTTATGTTGGCAAACTGATCCAACGCAGCCACCATTACAACTCCTAATCACTGGGAGAAATTTTATTTATGGAGGAAACATGAGCGGAAAGGCGGTCCTCGAGTTTGCCGCGAGCAACAACGTCAGGGTTGTAGACATCCGATTCACGGACCTGCCGGGGTTGTGGCATCACGTGTCGTTCCCCATTCACCAACTGGAAGAGAAGTCGTTTGAAGAAGGTTTCGGCATGGATGGCTCCAGCATTCGCGGCTGGGCCGCCATTCATGAGAGCGACATGCTGCTGGTTCCGGATCCGAGCTGGTACATGCTCGATCCCTTTACGGACACGGCCACGCTGGTGATGATCGGTGACATCATCGATCCCATCACCAAGCAGCACTACGTGAAGGACCCGCGCAACGTCGCGAAGCGCGCGGAGACTTACCTGGCATACACCGGCCTCGCCGACACCGCCTATTTCGGCGCGGAAGCGGAATTCTTCATTTTTGACAACATACGCTTCGACCAGGCCCAGCAACACGGCTACTATTTCATCGACGCCGAGGAAGGCCGCTGGAACTCCGGCCGCGAGAAGGACAACCTCGGCTACCGGCCGCGCTACAAAGAGGGCTATTTCCCCGTGCCCCCCACGGACCATTACCAGGACCTGCGCAGCGAGATGGTCATGGTGATGGAAAAGGCCGGGATGGAGATCGAATGCCATCACCACGAAGTGGCCACCGGCGGCCAGAGCGAAATCGACCAGCGCTTCAATCCCCTGGTGAAGTCGGCGGACTGGATGATGATTTACAAGTACATCGTTCGCAACGTGGCTCACCAGTACGGGAAGACCGTCACCTTCATGCCCAAGCCGATTTTCCAGGACAACGGCTCCGGCATGCATACTCACCAGAGCCTCT
>JAIQGA010000206.1 GCA_020072925.1 Terriglobia bacterium
GACGCGGGGGCGACGCGCATCGAAGTATCGGTGGAAGGTGGCGGAAAGCGCTTAATTCGCGTGGTGGACGATGGCAGCGGCATGAGCCATGACGACGCACTCCTCGCCTTCGAGCGGCACGCGACCAGCAAGATCCGCTCTGCCGAAGATCTCTTTGAAATCTCGACGCTGGGCTTCCGCGGCGAGGCGTTGCCCTCGATGGCGGCTGTCGCGCGACTCGTCCTCGAGACGCGACACGCATCGGAAAACGCCGGCACGCGCGTAGAAATCGTGGGCGGCAAATTGCGCGACGTGAAGGAAGTGGCGTGGCCGGCGGGCTCGAGCGTCGAGGTCCGCGACCTGTTCTTTAACACGCCGGCGCGGCGAAAGTTTTTGAAGTCCGAATCCACGGAGTTGGGTCACATCGCGACGCTGGTCACGCATTACGCGCTGGCGCATCCGGAAAAAAGCTTGCGGCTCACCTCGCTGACCAACGAAATCCTGAACGTTTCCCCCGTGGCCAGCCATCGCGAGCGGCTCTACCAGGTAATGGGCGGCCAACTGCTCGAGCAACTTGTGGAGATAAGCCCCGTCGAGCGCCGGATGGTCACTTCCGGGCCGCCGGAATCGGGCGAGGAGGCGGAGGCGCCTGCTGAGCCGGCAGTCGTGCGCGTTATGGGTTTTGTCTCACGCCCCGAAGTGCAGAAACTCAATCGCAACAGCATCTATTTTTTCGTGAACCGCCGCTTGGTGCGAGATCGTCTGATTCTGCATGCCATCACGGATGCCTATCGCAATATTCTGCCGACGAATGTTTTTCCCGTGGCGCTCATTTTCCTGGAACTGCCGCCCACGGAGGTAGACGTCAACGTTCACCCGTCGAAGACCGAGGTGCGCTTCCGGCATTCGGGGTTCATCCACGATCTGGTGCGGGATTCCATCCGCAGCACATTGCTGGCGGCGCGACCGGTTGCGGCGTTTCCGCTCCCCAAGGCGTCGCGGCCCGACAGCCTCGAAGCGGACGCGATGGAAAAGTTAGGCGAGGAGCCCCCGCTCCTGCGCGGCGCTGCCCCACCGCCGCTGCAGCGTCCGGCGCACAGGCAACAAGGCGGGAGGGATTTTCAACTTTCGGCGCCGCGACCCGAGCCGCAACCCGGACGCCTGCCGCTCGAGGTCTCGCTTTCGGCTTATGCTCCGCCGATCGTGGAAGGCGGCGCAGCATCGGTTCCCTTGGTGACGGCTGGGTCCGGAGAATTGCCGGCCAATCTCCGGCCACTCGGACAGGTTGAAGAGAGTTTCATCGTCGCCACGAATCCCGAAGGCCTCTGGGTGGTGGACCAGCACGCCGCGCACGAGCGCGTGCTCTTTGACCGGCATCTCCGCCTGCGAAAGGAAAAGAAGGTGGAAGGCCAGCGATTGCTGTTGCCCATCATTGTAGAGTTGAATCCCGAGCAGCAGGTGACGTTCCAGGACATCGCAGAGGAACTGGCGGAGAACGGCTTTGAAGTCGAGCCATTCGGGCAGCGCACCATCGCCGTGAAGGCGGCGCCGGCGGAAATCCCCGCCGAGGGCGTCGAGCACTTGATGCGGGAGATTCTGGATGGCGTGGGCCGGGAAGCACGCGCCATCTCGCTCGAGGCTTTGCGCAATAAAATCGCGGCGTCGATTTCCTGCCACGCGGCGATCAAGGTGAACATGGCGCTCGAAAGAAGCAAGATGGAATGGCTGCTGCGCGAGTTGGCCCGGACCGAGTGCCCCATGACTTGCCCGCACGGCCGGCCGGTGGTGCTGCGCTACGGAATGAAAGAGCTGCAGAAGGCGTTTAAGAGAATCTAGCGGTCAGCTTTCAGCCGTCAGCTATCAGCGACTATGGTCGAAGCGGATTTCAACCGCTCCAGGCAGGTGGTGCAGTGCTGAAAGCTGAACGCTGAGAGCTGAGCGCTGAATGCTGATAGCCTCAGTATACCAATTCTCATGAATAAGCCCCTGGTCATTGCTATCGACGGTCCGGCGGGCGCGGGGAAGAGCACGGTCGCGCAGAAGGTGGCAGAGCGGCTGGGGCTTGCCTACGTGGACAGCGGGGCCACGTATCGGGCCGTGGCGCTGAAAGTGCTGGAAGCGGGCGTTCCTCCGGAGGACGAGCAGACCGTCAGCCGGCTCATCGGGGAGATCGAGATTCAAATCACTACCGACGGGGTTCAGCCGCACATTCTGCTCGACGGCCGGGACGTGACGGACAAGATTCGCACGCCGGAGGTGACGCTGGCGGCGGCAAAGGTCTCGCGACTACCCGAGGTGCGCACGAAGCTCGTGGAGTTGCAGCGAGGTTATGCGAAGGGACGCGGCGTAGTGATGGAGGGCCGGGACATCGGGACGGTGGTTTTCCCCGACGCCCCCTTGAAGATTTTCCTCAAGGCCGACCCGGAGGAACGCGCGCGAAGAAGATTGGGGCAGGACATTAAGGAAGGCCGGGACGCGACGCTCGAGCAGACCGCGTACGAAATCGGCCGTCGCGACCAGCTTGACGCGGAGCGGAAGCTCTCGCCGCTCGTGCCCGCCGAGGACGCCACCAGGATCGACTCCACACTACTCACCGCCGATCAAGTCGTCGAACGTATCCTGGAGTTGGCTCGGGAACGGAAACTTGCTGAAGAGTGAAGTATGAAGGCTGAAGGATAAAGGATGAAGCACCAAGCTCCTTCGGAGTTGTTTCATCCTTCAGACTTTATAGTTCTGACTTCTTCTTTCCTCTGGGGTCCATGGGCGAGTTCTGAGTAGTTACCGCCCGCCGTTACTCATTGAAGACAGGAATTGAGAATTGCTGGGGGTCTTCGAGAGCTTATCGATGATGAGTTCCATGCTCTCGACGGGCGACAGCGGGTTGAGCACCTTGCGCAGGACCCAGATGCGGTTGAGCTCATCGCGCGGAACGAGCAGCTCTTCCTTGCGGGTGCCGGACTTGTTGATGTCGATGGCAGGGAAGACGCGCTTGTCGACCAGCTTGCGGTCGAGGTTGATTTCCATGTTGCCGGTGCCCTTGAACTCTTCGAAGATCACGTCGTCCATACGGCTGCCGGTATCGATGAGCGCGGTGGCAATGATGGTGAGGCTGCCGCCTTCCTCGACGTTGCGGGCCGCGCCGAAGAAACGCTTGGGCCGCTGCAGAGCGTTCGAGTCCACGCCGCCGGACAGCACCTTGCCGGAGGGCGGCACCACGGTGTTATACGCGCGCGCGAGACGCGTGATGGAGTCGAGGAGAATCACCACGTCGCGCCGGTGTTCGACCAGTCGCTTGGCCTTCTCGAGCACCATCTCCGCCACCTGGACGTGCCGCGCCGCCGGCTCGTCGAACGTGGAGCTGATGACTTCGCCTTTGACGGTGCGCTGCATGTCGGTGACTTCCTCGGGCCGCTCGTCAATGAGCAGCACGATCAGCGTGATTTCGGGGTGGTTGCTGGTGACGGAATTCGCGATGCACTGGAGCAGCATGGTCTTTCCGGTGCGCGGCGGCGAAACGATCAGGCCGCGCTGCCCCTTACCGATGGGCGTGAGCAGGTCGAGCACCCGCGCGGAGATATTGTCCTTAATCGTCTCCAGGCGGATGCGGTCCTGAGGATAGAGCGGCGTGAGGTTATCGAAGAAGATCTTGTTCCGCGCTTCGTCGGGTGGCTCGAAGTTAATGGCCTCGACTTTAATGAGCGCGAAGTAGCGTTCGCCTTCTTTGGGCGGCCGGATCTGTCCTGAGATGGTATCGCCGGTCCGCAGGTCGAACTTCCGGATCTGCGAGGGCGAGACGTAGATGTCGTCGGGGCCCGGCAGATAGTTGTAGTCGGGCGCGCGGAGGAACCCGAAACCGTCGGGCAGGCACTCCAGCACGCCTTCGGAGAAGATCAGGCCGTTCTTTTCGGTCTGCGCCTGCAGGATCTTGAAGATCAATTCCTGCTTGCGCATCCCCGTGGCCCCCACCACGCTCAGGTCCTTGGCGACCTGGGTCAAGGTGGTGATGTTCATCTCCTTCAGCTTACCGATATCGAGGACTTCGCCTTCCTTCAGTTCCTCGAGTCTTTCTTCTTGGACCTCATCGGTCTTCACTTCTTGTTGTTTCTTCGCAGGCATAGCTTCTCTCTCAGTGTTGGTTGAAATTACGAGTCTTCGGGTCTGGGCGATAATTAGTCCGGGTTCCGCCGCTTCGCCCACCGACCAACTGGGTATCGGGCAAGCTCACCGGCCTGGGACGCCAGGGCAGCGGTACGTGGTGAGGCACAACGCGTCGTGCGTGATACAAAACCGGTTTCAACCTGGATTTTCGGGGGTGTTTAACCCTACCTCATCTGTAGCCGGGGAGAGCCTCTTGCTCGGGTACTTGGATGCATCTCACCGGAAATTGGTTACGCCGAATCCGCAACCTTTTGCCCCTCTTGTGCTAGTTCGTCAGGGAATCGCGGCCCGTATCCATGGCCGGGGGTTCCAGAGCGGAGGGCGTTTCGGTCCCACGAACCAGCAACGGCTGGGGCTCAATGCGGCGTTCCAGTGCCAGGTCGAGTACTTCGTCCATGCTTTCCACGAAACGAATTGTCAACTCATGTCGAATGGTTTCGGGAATGTCCGGCAGGTCCTTCTCATTATCCCGCGGCAGAATGATGGTACGAGTCCCGGCACGATGAGCTGCGAGCAGCTTCTCTTTCACTCCCCCGATGGGCAGGACCTTTCCGCGCAGGGTGATTTCTCCCGTCATCGCGACATCGCGGCGCACGGGAATCTTGGTTAGGGCGCTTGCCAGGGCGGTGGCCAGGGTTATGCCGGCGGAAGGCCCGTCTTTGGGGATGGCCCCTTCGGGAATGTGGATATGCACGTCGAGGTGGCGGTAGAAATCCGCCGGCAGGCCCAAATAAGCGGCTCGCGAACGCACGTAACTCATGGCGGCCTGGGCGGACTCCTGCATCACATCTCCTAGTTTTCCGGTCAGCAGCAGCTTGCCTCTTCCCTGCATGAGCGTGGCTTCGATGTTCAGGATCTGCCCGCCCACTTCCGTCCAAGCTAAACCTGTCGCCAGACCCACTTCGTTCTTCTCTTCGGCCTTGGTATCCCGGAACTTGATGACGCCCAGATATTCCTTGACGTCTTCCGCGCCCGTGGCGACCTGAAGCGTCCTGCCTTCTTTGACGACCTTCCGAGCCACCTTGCGGCAGATATTGGCGATTTCGCGTTCCAGGTTGCGGACGCCTGCTTCCCGCGTGTAGTGGCGAATAATGTGAACGATGGTTTCGTCGGGAAGGGTGAGATTCTCAGACTTCAGTCCCGTTGCTTCTCGCTGCTTGCGGACCAGGAAGCGCTTGGCGATTTCGAGCTTCTCCGGTTCCGTGTAACCTTCGAGGCGCAGTATTTCCATGCGGTCCTGGAGGGGTTGCGGGATGGTATGGACCACGTTGGCGGTGGTGATGAAGAAGACCTTCGAGAGGTCGTACTCGACATCAAGGTAATGGTCCATGAACATGTGGTTCTGTTCCGGATCCAGCACCTCAAGCAGCGCCGCGGAGGGATCGCCGCGAAAATCCATGCTCATCTTATCCACTTCATCCAGGAGGAAGATGGGATTGATCGTGCCGGCCTTCTTCATCATTTGGATGATCTGGCCGGGCAATGCCCCGATGTAAGTTCTCCGGTGACCGCGGATTTCGGCCTCGTCGCGCACGCCCCCCAGCGACAAGCGCACGAATTTCCGGCCGGTGGCGCGGGCGATCGAGCGGCCCAGGGAGGTCTTGCCGACTCCTGGCGGTCCCACAAAGCACAAAATCGACCCGCGGGGATTCTTCACGAGCTGGCGAACGGCCAGGAACTCCAGGATGCGCTCCTTGATCTTCTCCAGACCATAATGGTCATCTTCCAACGTCTTCTGAGCCCGGCTGATGTCGCGGATTTCCTTGGATTTCTTCTTCCAGGGCACCGCCAGCAGCCAATCCAGGTAATTGCGGGAGACCGTGGACTCAGCCGACATCGGCGGCATCATTTCCAGCCGTTTCAGCTCGGTCACGGCGTGCTCTTTGGCGTCCTTGGTCATCCCCGAGGTGTCGATTTTCTTCTTGAGCTCGTCGATCTCGTTCTTCTCGTTGCGCCCCAGCTCTTTCTGGATGGCCTTGATCTTCTCGTTCAAGTAGTACTCGCGCTGGGCGCGTTCCATCTGGCGCTTGACGCGGCCCTGGATGGTCCGGTCCACATTCAGTTTCTCAATCTCAACGTCCAGGATGTCCGCGAGCCGCGTGAGCCGGTCCACAGGATCGAAGATCTCCAGCAGCTCCTGCTTTTCTTCTATGCTGACATTCAAATTGGCCGCGATGGTATCGGTGAACTTCCCGATCTCGTCCACTTTGACGGCCGCAATCATCGTCTCGTAGTTAAGGCTCTGTGAAAGCTTGACGTATTGCTCGAAGAGGGCCGTGACGCGCTGCTGGAGCTGCTCCAGGCTGGGCGTATTCACCGGGCGGAAGGCCTTGGTTTGCACCGTGACGCGGTAGAAGCCGTCTTCATTGGAGATCTTGACGACCTTGCCCCGCTCGCCGCCTTCCACCAGGACCTTGATGTTGCCGTCCGGCAGCTTCAGGCTTTGCACGATATTGGAGATCGTCCCAACCTGATAGATTTCATTCGGCTTGGGGTCATCCACGGCGGCATCGTGCTGGGTGGCGAGAAATATCTTCTTGTCGCCGGCCAACGCCTCTTCCAGGGCGCGGATGGAACTCTCCCGCCCCACGACGAAGGGTGTCATCATGTAAGGGAAGATCACCACATCGCGGATGGGCATCATCGGCAAGGGGCGTGAATCGGTCTTTTCGCGGCCTGAAAACATCCCGGCTAACCTGCCTTCTCCAATAAGTCGGTATTAAAGCGAATCTCGTGGCTCTTGACCATTTCCTCGGTGACCACGAATTCGCGAAGTTTGCGCTGGCTGGGCAGGTGATACATGAGATCGAGCATCAGGTCCTCGAGGATCATGCGCAGCCCGCGCGCGCCAACCTTGCGTTCCAGGGCCTGCGCGGCAATCGCCTTGAGGCTGCCCTCGCTAAAGCGCAGCTTGACTCCCTCGAACTCGAAGAGGCGCTGGTATTGGCGAATCAGCGCGTTCTTGGGCTGAGTGAGGATTTCGACCAGAGCGGCCTGGTCCAAATCGTTCAGGACGCTGACCACGGGCATGCGTCCCACGAATTCCGGAATCAAGCCGTAGCGGATCAGGTCGGTGGGCTGGACCTGTTCCAGCAACTCAATGTTGCGCCGTTCTGAGGGCGGGACGGTCGAGGCAGCCTCCGCGTGGAAACCCATGGTCTTTTTCCCGCTTCGCTGCTCGATGATTCTCTCCAGCCCCACGAACGCTCCCCCGCAGATGAAGAGGATATTCGTCGTGTCCACCGGCGTGCATTCCTGGTGGGGGTGCTTCCGTCCCCCTTGCGGCGGCACGTTCGCGACCGTTCCTTCCAGGATCTTCAACAACGCTTGCTGAACGCCCTCCCCGGAAACGTCGCGGGTAATCGAGGGGTTTTCGTCCTTCTTCGCAATCTTGTCGATCTCGTCGATGTAGATGATGCCTTGCTGGGCGCGCGGCACATCACCCTGGGCATTTTGCAGCAGCTTGAGGATGATATTCTCGACATCCTCGCCCACGTATCCCGCTTCGGTGAGGGTGGTGGCGTCGGCGATCGCAAAGGGCACGTCCAGCATGCGCGCCAGGGTCTGGGCCAGCAGAGTCTTGCCCGTCCCCGTGGGTCCGATCAGCAGAATGTTGGATTTCGTCAACTCCACTTCGCCGCGCGAGCGGGAAATGATGTTCCGCTTATAGTGGTTGTACACCGCGACGGCCAGCTTTTTCTTGACCTTTTCTTGCCCCACGACATACTGGTCGAGGAAAGTCTTGATCTCGGTCGGCCGCGGCAGCTTAGCCTGGGCTGCGGGGACTCGTTCGCTTCGGTCTTCCTCCAGGATGCTATTGCACACTGCCACGCACTCATCACAGATGTATGCGCGCGGCTGGTCGCCTGGGGAGGAAATCAACTTCCCGACCGCCTCCTGAGGCTTTTGGCAAAAGGAGCAGCGAAGGACTTCTTCCGTACCGGCCCGTTTCAAGGTCTTCTCCCAAGCTTACTTGTGTTTGTAGATAATCTCATCAATGATGCCGTACTCGCGGGCTTGCTGGGCGCTCATCCAGAAATCGCGTTCCATATCCCGCTCGACTTTCTCGATTGCCTGACCGCTATGCTTCGCCATGATTTCGTTGAGGCCGGCGCGGACGCGCAGGATTTCACGGGCATGAATGTCGATGTCGGTCGCTTGCCCGGAAAGCCCGCCCATGGTGGGCTGGTGGATCAGCACGCGGGAGTTGGGGAGGGCGTATCGTTTGCCGGGGGTTCCCGCCGACAGCAGAATCGCCGCAATGCTGGCTGCCTGGCCGATGCAGATCGTCGCCACGTCGGGGCGAATGAATTGGATGGTATCGTAAATCGCCATGCCCGCGGTCACGACTCCCCCGGGAGAGTTGATATAAAGGGAAACATCCTTCGCCGGGTCCTCCGCCTCCAGGAAAAGCAGTTGCGCCGTCACCAGGTTGGCGACGTTATCGTCAATGGGCGTGCCGATGAAGATGATGTTGTCGCGCAGCAACCGGGAGTAGATGTCGTAGGCGCGTTCCCCGCGGTTGGTTTGCTCCACGACCATGGGGATGAGCGTCATCTGAGGCTGGTTGGTGTTCATGGCCATTGCTGAGGCGCTAACTCTGACCCTGCCGAAATCTCACTGACTTTTCCGTATGATTTTTGCGTGGCGGTAGATTAAGTTCAACGCTTCTTGATTGCGGCGAGTAGATTTTATTCTATCCAGTTCCCCCTCGCGTGTCAAGCGCGTCTTGAGGGCCGCGGGCGTTTCGTGCCGCTCCTGTGCCAACTGCCGGATTATTTCGTCCACGGCCTCTTCTGAAACCTCGACCTTCTCCGCCTCCGCAATCTTTCCCAGGAGCAGCGAAGCCCGAACTTCCTTTTCGGCCTCCGGGCGAGACTCTTCGCGCAATTTGCGCCAGTCCACCTCCATCGTCCGCGGATCCACTCCTTGCGCCAGCAGTTGAGTGACCAAACGCTCCAGCCGACGGTCAAGCTGGGTCTCTAACAGGACTTCGGGAACGGGGAATTCGTGGGTAGCCAGCAGCGCATCTAAGAGCTTCTGTTTGGTGGCTAGCTCGGTGCGGTATCGAGCCCGCTCCTGCAGATCTTCCCGCGACTTGGCCCGTAATTCCTCGAGGGTCGCAAACTCGCTGACCGACTTGGCGAGTTCATCGTCAACTGCAGGCATTACTTTCATTTTGAAGCTGGAGACCTCGACACGGTAACCTATGGTCTTTCCAGCCAGGGATTTCTGGGGATAGTCCGCGGGGTAAGTTACCTGGAATTCCCGGACGTCGCCGGGCTTGGCCCCCTGCAGGTTTTCCGTAAAGGCGGACACTGTGCCCTTGCTTCCCAGATGAACAACTACGTCTGTGGCCTCCAGGGGCGCAGCCTTGGGATCGTTGGCGTCAACGCCGCGATAATTGACCGTCACGTCGTCTCCGTCCGCAGCCGGCCGGTCCGTGACTACCTCGAAGGTTGCCGCGCGTTCGCGCAGGTCCTCAATCGCCTTGTCAACGTCCGCGTCCGTAACCGTGGGTTCCTGCTCCTCGACTTCCAACCCTTTGTATTCTTTCAGCTCAAATTCCGGAACGATCTCGAAAGTGGCTTTGCAGGTGAGAGGCTGGTCCTCCTCAAACTTGAGGTCGTCAAAACGCGGCCGCCCCACGACCGCCCATTTCTGATCCTTCACGGCACTTTCGAAGAAACGGGGCAGCAGCGCCTGCACGACTTCGCTGCGGATGTCTTCACGGAAGTGCTGTCGCACCAGCGAGGCGGGAGCATGTCCCGGACGAAAGCCGGGGATGCGCGCCACGCGCCGGTACTGCGTCGTTACGCTATCGGCTTCCTTTCGGACGACATCCACGGGAATTTCGATGACCAGTTCTTTCTTGCACGTCTCCGCTTCCACGATCCCTCGCTGCCTTTTAGAAGAGAATTAATAGGGGCGGTGAGTTTAATGCTTCTCCCTGGATTCCTCGCGCAAAGCCGGCGGCAGGCAAACCCCTGTTCCTGATTGGCAGGTGTGAGAGTCTGCTGAAGCCCCATTGCTGAGTATAACACACGACCTCCGCATGTCAATGCCTCCATCGGCGAGGAGGACACCATGTCCGCCTCGTATCTTTTGCAAAACATGGCGAGTTCTTGAGGTTCTGACGCGATCCAGGAGCTGCCACATGTGATGGCCTCTGATGGCGTGGGGTTACGTCGCCGGTCGCCCCGATTTGGCGTAAATCCGCACCCATTGCCCCCGCCGCTCAAATTGGCGCAGTAGCTCAAGGTGGTATCGGGTTACCAGAGCGTCATCGGGCGCCTGCGGTCGATAGTCAAAGTACTGGCCCTGGAGCTTTTCCCAAGTGGGGAAG
>JAIQGA010000207.1 GCA_020072925.1 Terriglobia bacterium
GGCGAGATTTCCTTCTGCGCGTACAACACCGGCATCGGCTGGCGGAAGATCCTCGAGAACATGTATAAGAACGCCAGCGTAGCCGAGTGGTACAAAACCCACGGCAAGCACGCCATTTACGCCAAGGGCAAAGAAGTCGAGCTCGAAACCACCCAGCACTCGCTCTACGTCAATGCCCAGGACGCGGCGCGGGTCCGGGCGAAGGAGCACGATATCCCCATCACCGCCGCGGAAGAGGAACGCCTGCGTCGCAAGACCGCTTGGGAAGCTCAGCAGGCCAGGAAACTTTACGAAGAGCTGGTGCTCAAGGTGCCCAAGGCGGAGCTGGTGCAGATTGGCAGCACGAGCAAAACGGCGAAGGAAGAGAAGGTGCCGGTCTAATCAAGCGGAGACAGTTGGGAGTGTTGAAGAGGGCCAGTCGTGAGCCATCACGACTGGCCCCTTTGCTTTGGGTGGGGGGCGCCGCGTTCGCGGGCGAGCTACGGCTACACCAGCGGAGGTTTCTCCGGCTCTTCGGGAACCTTCGCCATCGGCTGAAGGCGCAGGTTCGCGCAAATCTTCCGGAGCAATTCCTGGTTGACCTGATCGATGTAGAGGAATTTCAGGCCGGCTTCGCCTTTGCTGCTCTTCCAGGTCACCGAAGCCTCGGCGCGGAACTCCCGGCCTTCCCACGCAATGATGATCTCGCAGTCCTGCTTCGCTTGCAGGGAGGCAGCGCCTTCCAGACAGCAGCCCGCCACACTCAACGTCACGACCGTGGCATCTATAGTCGGTCCGCCCGCGGGTTGAGACACCTGGCCCTTCAACTCAGCTTGATAACGGGGAACTTGTCGTCGCTCAACCATGCTGAGCGGAGTGTAAAGGCTCCTTTGCGCAAAAGCAAGCTAAGATCGAGGCTGTTAACTAGCTGGGAATTAATCCCGAAACGCACCGCCCCAGAACACCCGAATTGCCCCTGGGCATTTTAGTGATGGCTCGTTCCGCGCGAAAAACCCCTGTGGGGGTCCCTCGGGCCAGCGCCGACAAGAAGTCCCTGTTGGGCTCGGACTTTCATGCCCAAACCTGCCCTCCCAATACCTCTCCGTCTTGGCTGCGACAGATTGTCCGCACCCCCGGCTTGCTTCAATCTCTCGAATGGTTTAGGATTAATAGGTTCTCCGAGCCCGCGGCGCTACAGGTGGCGGACAAACCCAAGCCTCGCGGGCCGATAGGGTGCGGCGAGAAATCGCCGCGCCTCCCGTGTTTGGAAAGGAGAACTGAACCTACTCCAAACGCGGGTAGGTTTTTTTGTTTTCGTAGCGGCGACTTCACGTCGCCACCCGACGTGGCGAGGTAAACTCGCCGCTACTTTCCGACAGGGCGATGCTGAAAGACAAATTTGGACGCGAAATCCACGATCTCCGCATCTCGGTGACGGACCGCTGCAACTTCAGTTGTGTCTACTGCAAGTCCGCCGACCCGAGGAATTACTTTCCTCACGACGACCTGCTGAGCTGGGAGGAATTCCTGCGCGTGGCGCGGGTGATGGCGGGCCTGGGCATCCGCAAAGTGCGCGTGACGGGCGGCGAGCCTCTCCTGCGTCCGGGGATCATCGAATTCATCGCCAGCCTGCGGCGGATCGCCGGCCTCGAAGATCTTGCCATCACCACCAACGGCTACCTGCTTCCCGAGAAGGCGCGGGACCTGGCTGCGGCGGGCGCGCCGCGCGTCACGGTGAGTCTCGACTCGATGGACGCGACCAAATTCGCGCGCATCACGCGCACTCCCCGCTCGTTCGAGAAGGTCATGGCGGGCATCGACGCGGCGCTCGATGCCGGCCTCGCGCCGGTGAAGGTGAACATCGTCCTGGTGCGGGGATTCAACGACGACGAAATCGTGGAGTTCGCCCGCCTCGGACGCCGCCGACATATCATGGTGCGATTCATCGAGTTCATGCCCCTGGACGCGGACCACAATTGGAAACGCGAACTGGTGGTGACGGCGAAAGAGATCGTGGACGCGATCAACCCGGTGTTTCCTCTCGAGGAAATCCCCCGCCACTCGCCGAGCGAGACGGCTCTGCGCTACCGCTTCGTGGACGGCGCGGGGGAAATCGGCATTATCGCGCCGGTGTCGATTCCCTTCTGCGGCCAGTGCAGCCGCATCCGCCTGACCGCGGACGGCAAAATCCGTACCTGCCTGTTTTCAATGCGCGAGCACGACGTGCGCCACCTGGTGCGCAACGGGGCGACGGACAAAGACATCCAACAATTCATGCTGGGCGTGGTGCAGCAGAAAGAGCCGGGGCACCGCATCAACGAGCCGGACTTTGTGCAGCCCGACCGGACGATGGTTTATATCGGGGGATGAGGAAGGCAGTACACGGTACACGGTAGACGGTAGACGGCATACGGGGCCTCGCCAACTGGTTCTCGCCCCGCACTGGTTAAGTCGGCAGGAGGCTTTTCACTTGGCGGTGGTCGCCACAATTTTTCCCCGTCTACCGTATACCGTCTACCGTGTACTACAATGTAGTTCTGGACCGTTATGAGTACACTGACATTAAGTTTACTCCCGGAAACCTACGTTGAACTTCCCGAGCGGGAACTCGACGAGCGGATCGCGCAGGCCAAGAGGGAATTGGGCTCGCGACTGGTGATTCTCGGGCACCACTACCAGCGCGATGAGGTCATCAAATTCGCGGACTACCGCGGCGATTCGCTAAAGCTTTCGCAGTTGGCCGCCAGCCGTCCGGAGGCAGAGTACATCGTTTTCTGCGGCGTGCACTTCATGGCGGAAAGCGCGGACATCTTGAGCGCCGACCACCAGATCGTGATCCTTCCGGACCTGAACGCCGGCTGCTCGATGGCGGACATGGCCAACCTGGAGCAAGTCGAGGTCTGCTGGGAAGAGCTTACAAGCGTTTGCGGCGAAGGGATTGTCCCTGTCACCTACGTAAACTCCACGGCGGCGATCAAGGCGTTTGTGGGCCGGCATGGCGGCGCGGTGTGCACCTCCTCGAACGCCGGCAAAGTGATGGAGTGGGCGCTCGCGCACGCGGAGCGCGCGCTGTTCCTGCCGGACGAGCACCTGGGCCGCAACACCGGCTACCGCCTGGGCATTCCGCTCGAGCGCATGGCGCTCTGGAATCCGCGCGAGGAAGCCGGAGGCCTGAGCGAGGAAGCCATTCTCCAGGCGCGCATTTTCCTGTGGAAAGGCCATTGCTCCGTGCACCAGCGCTTTCTGCCCGAGCACGTCGAGCGCGTGCGGCGGAATTACCCCGGCATCCACGTGATCGCGCATCCGGAGTGCTCCTGGGAAGTCTGCCAGCGGGCGGATGAGGTGGGCTCGACCGAACTCATCATCAAGCGCATCGTCGAGTCGCCGCCGGGAAGCCAGTGGGCGGTGGGCACAGAGATTCACCTGGTCAATCGCCTGGCCAAAGAGTATCCCGACCGCCTGGTGGTGACGCTCGACGACTGCGTCTGCATGTGCAGCACGATGTATCGCATTTCGCCGCAGCACTTGTGCTGGACGCTCGAAAACCTGGTGGGCGGGCAAGTGGTGAACCGCGTCAGCGTCGACCCGGAGACCAAGCGCTGGGCGCGCGTGGCGCTGGAGCAGATGCTGGGAATAGGAAAAGCAGTTGAGAGTTGAGGGTTAAGAGTTACAGGCCCGACCTTCAGGATTCTCGACTCTTAACTCTCAACCCTCGACGGTTTTCCCATGTCCGAAAAATATTTCAGCCGCAACGAAGCCAACGACCTTCTGCCGCTCATCGGGGTTTCGCTCGTCGAGGCGCGGCGCAAGAAGCAGCTTCTGGATAAGCTCCGCGGGGAAATCGTCGAGGCCGCTTCCCGCATCATGGCCCTGGGAGGTTCCGTTCCGCCCCTCGAGGAACTGACGCGCAAGAAAGCCTCCTCGGAGACGTTGACGGAAGAGCTGACGCAGGCCGTAAACGAAATTCAGCAGACCGGCTGCGTGGTCAAAGACCTCGATGTGGGGTTAGTGGACTTCCCCAGCTTGCGTCGTGGCGAGGAAATCTACCTCTGCTGGAAGCTGGGCGAAGAGCGCGTGGCCTACTGGCACGGCGTTGATGAAGGATTTGCCGGGCGGAAACCCCTGGACGATCCCGAACGAAAAGAGTCGCCGCCCCGCCTCCCGCCCACCGTGCAATAGGTAACTCGGGGCTTTGGGCAGAGGCACGCCTCTAACGCGGATGATTCATGGAATCCCGCCGAAACATCAGGCTGCCCGAGGGTGCAAACTAAGTGGGGAGGAAGAAAGACTCCAACACAGAGGGCACAGAGAAAATCCACACAAGAGCCCACAGAGCGACGCTGCGGACATCTCTGTGGTCTCTTTCTTCACTCGTCTCCGTGGCCTCCGTGTTGAATCTTTTTGCTGGAATGTCCAAAGTCGCGAGGCGAAGCAGGTTTCTTGAATAACACGAGTGCTTCCAAAGGGACAAACTCAGAAAGGACCCTCTTGACGACCACAGCGACAAGCAACGCCTTGGCGCGAGCCGCGAGCGCCTATTTGCGCAGCGCCGCGCACCAGCCCGTGCAATGGCACGAATGGAGCGACGCCGCCTTCGAGGAGGCGCGGCGCCAGGACAAACCGATTCTGCTCGACATCGGCGCGGTTTGGTGCCACTGGTGCCACGTGATGGACCGGGAAAGCTACGAGAACCCGCAAGTGGCCCGCCTCATCAACGAGCATTACGTGGCGGTCAAGGTGGACCGCGACGAGCGTCCGGACATCGACGCGCGCTATCAAACCGCCGTGAGCGCGCTCACCGGGCAGGGCGGGTGGCCGCTGACGGCTTTCCTGACGCCCGAAGGCAAGCCGTTTTACGGCGGAACGTATTTCCCTCCCGACGACCAGTACGGCCGTCCGGGGATGCGGCGCATCCTCGAAGCCGTCGCCCTCAGCTACAAGACCGAGCGCGAGAAAATCCTGGAAAGCGCGGAAAAGATCTCCGCCGCCCTGGGGGGCCTGGAACGGTTCGAGAAAGGCGCCGAGCCCGGACGGAAGATTCTCGAGTCCCTCCTCGAAAGCATTACGACGATGTTCGATTCCCAGTACGGCGGCTTCGGCAACGCGCCGAAGTTCCCTCACCCCGGCGCACTCGATCTATTACTCGACTCCTATCTCGAGACCCACAAGGAACGGCTGCTCAGCATGGTCGCGACCACGCTCGAGCGCATGAGCCGCGGCGGAGTGTACGACCAGCTCGCCGGCGGCTTCCATCGCTACGCCGTCGACGAGCGCTGGACCGTCCCCCACTTCGAGAAGATGTCCTACGACAATGCGGGCCTGCTAAGAAATTATCTGCGCGCCTATCAGATTTCCGGTAATGCATTCTTCCGCGATATCTCCCTGGGCATCCTCTCCTTTGTCGAGAACGTGCTTTCCCATCCGGAAGGGGGCTTCTACGCCAGTCAGGATGCCGACTACAACTTGCACGACGACGGCGACTATTTCACCTGGACGCTGGAGGAACTGCACGCCGCGCTCGACCAGGTGGAGGCGAAAGTGGCGGCACAGTATTACCACGTCGAGCCGCAGGGGGAGATGCAGCACAACCCCGCCAAGAATGTGCTGTTCATCGATCAGCCCATTACCGCCATTGCGGCGCGGCTCGGGCTGAAGCCGCCGGAGGTGGAAAGCGCGCTGGCGCGCGCGAAGGAAAAACTGCTCGCGGCACGCGCCAGGCGTCCCACGCCGTTCGTGGACCAGACGCTTTACTCCAGTTGGAACGGCATGATGGTTTCGGCGCTCCTCGAAGCCTACCGGGTCCTTGACCTTCCCGGCGCGCGCGACCGCGCGCTCATGACGCTGGACCTTCTGCTCGCGAAAGCCTACGACCCCGCCAGGGGCACGGCGCACAGCATCCTGCGGGTGCCCGCTTCCGGCGCGGAGCGCGATACTACCCCTGATGCCGATTCGCGAGTTTCGAGTACCGAGTTTCGATTTTCGAATTTCGATTTTCGAATTTCCAATTTCGATTTGCTGGACGACCAGGTCTTCATGACGGTGGCGCTTCTCGACGCCTTCGAAGTCACGGGCGCTCGCGCCTACTTCGACCGCGCGCTGGAATTGATGGAAACCACCCTGCGGCGATTCTGGGATGACGAAGCGGGTGGGTTTGTTGATACCGCAAAGGATTCCACCGCGCGGCAAGGCAGCCTGACCATGTCTCGCAAGCCGTTTCAAGATTCCCCCACGCCCTCGGGCAATTCCATGGCGGCTTTGGCGCTTGACCGCCTGGCCGCCCTGGCCGATCGGCCCGACTTCCGCGCCAAGGCGGAAACCGTGCTCGCGCTGTTTGCCCCGAAGGCGAGCGAGTACGGCCTGTTTGCCGCCACCTACGGGCTCGCCCTTGCGCAGCATTTGCGCCCGCCCGTGGAGATTGTGGTGGTGGGAAAGAGCGACGACGAGCGCACACGCGGTTTGCTCCGCGCCGCGTATCAAGCGCCTCGCGCCGGCAAGCGAGTGCTGGCCCTCTCACCCCAGACCGTGAAGAGCCGCGATTTGCCTGCCGGGCTGGCGTCTACTTTGCCCAACTTGCCGCTCACCGATCGCCCGCTGGCAATGGTCTGCGTTGGAACGTCTTGCCAGCCGCCCGTCGAAACCCCCGAGGCCCTCACCGCCGCGCTTCGGCTGTAGTGGCGGTCTATGACCGCCGTGAATCGTCACCACCTGGAGGATTCTAGTACATCGACCTGCGGCTAAAGCGGAATCGTGCAAATCCTGTTGGTCCACTCCTCGGCCTCCGATGCGGCCCACGCCAAAAGCAGGCCCTCAATTGCGAGGAGCAGGTCTGTTTTCTGCGAAATGATGAACACCCCGGGGCTGGTTTGCGTCCGAATGAACGCCGCGAATTTGTGTGGCAGGGTTTTGCGGTCATGGGAAACGAGGATTCTCGCCTCCGCAGCCGCTGCAGCCAAGACCTCCGGGTCGCTTAGCCCGCGTAAGTTGGCGGCAGTCGCCGTTCGGAAGTCAATGCGGGGCTCGCGGCGAAGGAGGCCGCTGATGATATCTTCGTTGAGGTCCGCATCGGCCTGGAATCGGATCTTCAATGGGGGGTCGTCGGGGCGTTCTGGCGGGCCTCTTCCAGTTTCCGGTAAAGCAACGCATTGGCTGCGCGCGCTTGCTCGCGGAGACGCTCGAATTCCTTGTCAGCTTCGCGCAAGTACTTGTCAATTTCAGCCTGGTGACCCAGGTAAAAGGTAATCGCCCCGTAGACCTCTTCCAAGGTCAGTACGGGAAAGGACAGTGCGATGCTCTCGGGTGCGGACCCACGCAGGAAGGCATAAACCACTGAGTCAAGGGACACACGCGTCCCCGCGATCCAATAGCCGCCATCGCGTGACTCGACATACTCTCTGGCCATTCTCGCCCCCTGCTCCTGGTTAAATACTATCATGGGTCATCTGACTTTGCCTGGTCACTTCCTTATCACCGCTGTGGTCCGCCGTGCGCCTCGCTTGCCTAAGCGCGCGGCAGGCGGTACACTGAAATTCTGGCTGAGGGTATCTCCGCTACAATTCGTCGTGGGAGGAAGGTAAACGATGTTGTCTCCAATTCGCAAGGAATGGGTCGCGAATCGCACGGGACCGATCGTGACCCAACTGCATTACGCCCGCCAGGGTGTCATCACGGAAGAAATGGAGTTCGTCGCCCGGCGCGAACATCTTCCGGCGGAGACCGTTCGCGACGAAGTGGCGCGCGGCCGCATGATTATTCCCGCCAACCTTCGCCACGTGGAACTCGAGCCCATGGCGATCGGCGTCGCCGCGAAGTGCAAGATCAACGCCAACATCGGCAATTCCGCCACAACTTCGAACATCGACCAGGAACTCGACAAGTTGCACACGGCCGTCCATTACGGCTCCGACACGGTGATGGACCTTTCCACCGGCGGCGACATTCACCAGATTCGCGAGGCGATACTGCGCCACAGCCCCGTGCCCATCGGCACGGTGCCCATCTACGAGGCGCTCTCGCGCGTGCCGCGCGTTCGCGACCTGACGCCGGAAATCATGCTGCAGGTCATCGAGGAGCAGGCGGCGCAGGGCGTGGATTACATGACCATCCACGCGGGCGTGTTGCGCGAGTACGTGCCGCTCACGAGCAAGCGCATCACCGGCATCGTCAGCCGCGGCGGCGCCATCCTCGCCGAGTGGTGCGTGGAGAATAACCAGCAGAATTTTCTCTACACGCACTTTGAGGACATCTGCAGGATTTTCCAGAAGTACGACGTTTCCTTCTCGCTGGGCGACGGGTTGCGCCCCGGCTGCCTGGCCGACGCCAGCGATGAGGCGCAGTTTGCCGAACTCCACACGCTGGGCGAATTGACGAAGAAAGCGTGGGAATACGACGTCCAGGTGATGATCGAAGGCCCCGGCCACATTCCCATGGACCAGATCAAGCTCCAGGTGGACAAGGAAATGGAAATGTGCCATGAGGCGCCGTTCTACACGTTGGGGCCGCTGGTCACCGACATCGCGCCGGGCTACGACCACATCACTTCGGCCATCGGCGCGGCGATGATCGGCTGGCACGGCGCGTCCATGCCCTGCTACGTCACGCCGAAGGAGCACCTGGGGTTGCCCAATAAGGACGACGTGCGGCAGGGGATTATCGCCTACAAGATCGCCGCCCACGCCGCTGACATCGCGCGCCACCGGCCGGGCGCCCGCGACCGCGACGACGCGCTCAGCTACGCGCGCTTCCTTTTCGACTGGAACAGGCAGTTCGAGCTTTCGCTCGACCCGGAGACCGCCCGCTCCATGCACGATGAGACGCTCCAGGATGAGTATTACAAGGAAGCGGCTTTCTGCTCCATGTGCGGGCCGAAGTTCTGCTCCATGAATACCACGCAGGTCATGGAGAAACACCTCGGCCATAGCCAGAAGGACCGCGAGCAGAAGTTCGTCGAGCTGCTTACCAAAGTACAAGGCTGAGACGGGCTGCGCCCATAAGGTGTAGAGGGCGTATGCGAAGGTAGCGACTTGGAACGCCGGGGCTAACCCGGCTCGAAAGTTTTTGGACAAAACTCTTTTCAGGGCCTGATCACAATTCAAGCGACCGCGGAGGCAGACCTTCGAGGGACCCGTCGGGGTGAATGTTGCCCTGGAGGAATCCTCAATAACCCTGCCCCGCCAAAAAGGGAGGATTCATGAGCCAGATTTCAGATGTTCGTCCAGTTGAGAGAACCGGAGCCACACCACAAGTTCATGCGGGGCCGACCGCAAACCCCAGTCGAATTTTCCAAACCATCAACGCCTTTCAGCAGACGGGGGCGCTTCGCGCCGCGATCGAACTCGACGTGTTCACGGCCATTGCCGAAGGCCTGCGGACTGCTCCGGAGATCGCCGGGCGCGCTCATGCTGCGGAGCGTGGTATTCGAATTCTGTGCGACTACCTGGTCATGCTTGGCCTGCTCACGAAGCACGAAGGCCGCTATGGCCTCGCGGAGGATGCGGCGGTGTTTCTCGATCGCCGCTCGCCCGCCTACATGGGGACGATCGCGCGCTTCCTCAACGCGCCGGAAATCATGGACGCCTACCGGGACTTGACGCAGGCGGTACGCCAGGGCGGGACCACGATGAGCGGAAAGGGCTCCGTTGACCCCGAAGATCCCATCTGGGTCGAGTTTGCGCACTCCATGGCGCCCCTGATGTACATGCCGGCGCGCCGGATTGCGGAGCTCGTCGGCGGGGGCGCTGGGGAAAGAATGAAAGTCCTCGACATTGCTGCCGGCCACGGCCTGTTTGGCATCGCCATCGCCCGGCAGAATCCGCAGGCGCAGATTGTCGCCCTCGACTGGAGACCGGTCCTCGAGGTTGCCCTCGCAAACGCCCGCAAGGAAGGCGTCGAGGCGCGATACTCGACGCTTCCCGGCAGTGCCTTCGAGGTCGATTTCGGAAACGGTTACGATCTCGTTCTGCTTACTAACTTTCTGCATCATTTCAATCCTATCACCTGCGAAGGCCTGCTTCGCAAGGTGCATGCCGCCCTCGTGCCGGGCGGACGCGTGGTACTCCTGGAGTTCGTGCCCAACGACGATCGGGTCAGCCCGCCGGAAACCGCGTTCTTCAGCATCATCATGCTCGGGACCACGCCCGACGGAGACGCCTACACGTTTGCGGAATATCAGGAAATGCTTTCGAACGCCGGCTTCGGGAACGCCGAGCATATCCATCTGGAGCCGATGCCGGAGTCGGTGATCATCGCGAGCAAGTAAGGCGGCAGGCGACACCCGTCACGGCTGGGACCCTGTACCAACGTAGACGATGGTTTAAGAATTACAAACGACCCCTCACCCCCTGCCCCTCTCCCCAAGGGAGAGGGTTGAGGTTCCGGTTTCTGCCCTCTCGCCGAGGGAGAGGGCTTTCGTATCCTAACCCTCTCCCCAAGGGAGAGGGTTGAA
>JAIQGA010000208.1 GCA_020072925.1 Terriglobia bacterium
TTGCGCACGGTGCACGAATACAACGAGAAGGTGGAATACCTTCACCTCAATCCGGTCAAAGCCGGACTGGTGTGCCGCCCCCAGGATTGGCGATGGTCGAGCTTCAACGAATACTCGGGGATGAGCGCCGAGGAGCAAATGCCGCGCTGCGGTTTAATCATCGACCGAGTCAGAATGCCCTCCGATCCCAGAACGCGAATTTGATCGAGCCCACCGGAATTGCCCGCCCCCGCCCAACGGAAGAGCCGCAGACCGCAAAAACGGCGGTCTGCGCTACATCGGATTGGGCGGCGATTCCATATCACTATGGTCGTACACACGCGAAACCAAAAACTGGCGATATAGAATCGCCGCCACGTCAGGCCTAGGCGCTTACAGCGGCGACGCGAGGCGTGCGGGACTTGGTGACGAAGCGTTGTAGTTGGGCGCGAGCCTCCTTGCTCAGGGCCACGAATTCTACCGCCATCCCGATCTGCGGCTCGACTCGTCGGACGATGGCTTTGACCTCGATGGGGGCACCGAGGCTCTCGCCGCGCAGCCTTAGATTAATCACCCTTCCGACAGGGACGGGGCGGTCATCTTCCACAAAGATGCCGGTGGGGCTGAGGTCGCGGACCACCGAGCGGAGACCATGGTATTCCGCCACGATAGCTTCCGGCGGAATGACGCGCGGGTGCGAGCGGCGGTCGGACTCGGCCAGCGCCTCGCTGGCATCGATCACTTCGAAGCTGTCGATGGAGGCGGTGACGCCAAATCGGCGGCCCAGCGCCTCGCACCGCAGGATTCTACCTGCGCAGCGAAGCTTGAGCGGTTCGGAGGCGGTCACCTCGGCCGGAAACACGACATCGAATTCCACGGCCAGGCCGGGCAGCAGCTCGCGCTCCATGAAGCAATAAACACCGTGATTGGAAATATCGCGCGTGGTGCCGCGGGTGCGCCGCAGCTCCGCAAGGTTGTAGCGCCACTCGAAACAGATGGGCAGGACGGTTGGGACGGGCTTAATTGATCGTCTCTCTGGGTTGGTATGCAGACCCATGATTTGCCTCTCCTGTCTGGCGCGGAGGCTCGAATGTTGATAAGAGACCGGCCACGTCCCCATAGGCACGGTCAAGCGCATTGACGACTTCCGGCAGAAACTGTGTTCCAGCGTTGCCGCGGATGGCGGAGATGGCCACATCCAGCCGCTGGTAATTGTGGTACGGACGCTTGGAGCAGATGGCGTGCAGCGTATCGGCCGCCGCGATGGTGTTGGCTTCGAGGCGCACGTCCGTCTCACCCAGCGGATACCCGCGCCCATCGGGGCGCTCGTGATGCCGCAGACAAATCGAAGCCACCTCAGGGTTAATCGGGTAGACGATGCGGAACGAGTGGTAAGGATGCTGCTGCAAAATCACCCACTCGTCCTGATCCAGCGGACCTCGCTTGGTCAATATTCGGTCCGGGACGTGAATCTTACCCACGTCGTGGAGCAGCGCGGCCAGGCTGACGTCGATGCCCAGCACCTTGGCGATCTTCTCCGCGATCTTCTGCACCGCGTGGGAGTGGTTGGAGGTGTATTGCTCTTTGGAATCGAGTGGCATGGTCAGCGATTCCACCATGCGCGACAGGCCCTGCACGGTTTGCAGCTCCTCGTAGAGTTGCGAGAAGCGTACGATGGCCCAATAGAGTACGTCGTTTACGCGGTTGAAATCCGAGAAGACGTGGGGCAGGCGCCGGCCCGTGTCGTGGAAAACCTCGAAGCCCTTGATGAGCTGCCAGCTTCGGAAGCCCTCGCGGCCCAGTTGCAGCACGATGTGGCCGATGTAACGGTCGAGCCAGGAGTTGTCGCCCGCCAGCGATTTCTCGACCGCTTCCAGACAACGCTCCGACATCCGTTCCAGTTCGTGAATAGGGCGGTAACGAAAAGGGGTGTCGTGAAGCTCTTTGAGCTTGGTGGCATAGACACTCACGAAGAGCGCCCGCGCGGGGTTGGGGTGTGGACGATCCACAACGGCTCCTCCGACCGACGCAAACGGCCTTTGGTTAATCGGCGAGCCTTCGTGCCCCTACACTCTGGCGCTCGTGAGTGTCGAAGGCATTCGCAGAAACAGATTTCGCAGAACTCGTATAACTCTAGATCCTATCCAGATTAGAGTCAAGAAATACTTGAAGGATTAACTCGGTCCTAATTGCAGACAATATGTCCTCGTCACTAATGAGGTACCAGAAGGTTCGGAGTGGAAGCTTGTCAAAGCGCTCAGGAACGCCGTAGCGATGCTACTCCCACCCGAGCGGGCCTCACTAACTGGCCGCGCCGCGCGTAACGTAGATGTCGATGCGCGTACGGTCGGCGGGGGTTAGGTCGAGGAACCTTGTGCCGATGCCCAGTTTCTCGATGTTGTAGACCACGTCGACGGTCACCTCAAGCACAGAGCCGCCATCTTCGAGATTGAAGCGCAATCGAGCCTGGGTGTCCAACGGCAGACCTTGCTCGGTTGAGATGAACATTCCTCCCACGCTGATATCGCGTGAAACGCCTAGGAAGCTGCCCGCGGCATGTTCGACTTGGATCACCAAAGGTTTGCGCGGGAACTGGCGCTGCTCCGTCAGGCGGCGGAGGATCACGCGAAGGATTCGTTGCCGGTCGTCTGAATCAATCTCCGTAAATTCCACTCCCACCCCTTCCCCTGGGCGCTCCCAGCGGGTGCGGGCTTCGACGCTGATGACGGGCAAGTGTTTCGCGGGTCGAAAGCGAAGCTTCAAGGAAGATCCCGGGGGCAAGGAGCGGCGCATTTCGATGTACAGCCCCCCGCCGCCCAGGGTCAGCACCCGACCACGGAAAGGATCGCTGCCCACCATACACTGCACCGAGAAGTTGACCTGCGCACGGGGGTATTTCCGAAGATGAGGCCACGACATTTTTGTTTTCTCGCGAGAAGTCCTGTGCGAATCTTATCACTTTCCCAGTTAAAGCAACCCACGAAAATGCCAGGACCTGAAGTTACACGCGACATTGCCGTGGAAGTTTCTTATCGTCACGAAAAAATGTTTTTGGCTAAGTGTTTTTTATCCCGCCTAGAAAATCAATTTGTTTGACGGCAACGAGCCGCACGCATAATCTCAAATCGCTGGTCATCAGGGCCGAGACAATTCATTAAGTGGACAACAGAGCAGCGCTTCGGCTCAGGGGAGAAAGTGAGACGCACGCACATGGGAACGTATCCTCGTCGCGCCGCAATGGCGCTGGGCCTGGTTCTGGCATGTTCGGCCTCTTTGGCACTCAGGGCTCAGACAACGGATAACTCCGCGAATGCACCCGGTTCTGCGGACCTTTCCAAACGGGTTGAAGACCTCGAGAAGGAAGTCGAGCGATTGCAGGCCGAACTCGCGGCGATGAAGAACGGAACGAACCAGGCCGCGCCCGGTGCCACAACGGAAGCTCCCACGGCTTCGGCCGCGGTGGCGCCGGCCGCTGCTTCCTCCGGCGCCCCGGCCGCGCCCCCTTCGGAAGCCGCAGCTACCCCTTCGGCCTCAACCCCGGCCACGGCTCAAGCAGCCCCGGCTGCGGCGCCCCCAACCTCAAGCCCTTTCGATTCCATCTCTATCAACGGCATTGTGGACGGCTACTATAGCTATAACTTTGAGCATCCGCACGGGCCCGTGGCCAGCGTACCGCTGGGAAATTCCGGGAGCGAACTCACAGGCTTTCGCGCGTTCGACGCTCCCACGCAGGCTCTGACGCTCAATATGCTTGAGCTCACCATCGCCAAAGCGCCTGATGCCAACAACAGCCGCCTGGGCTTTGACCTGACGCTCGGATACGGGAACGCCATGAACGTGGTGAACTCGACCGATCCCGGCGGGCTCGGCTTCGCGCAGTACCTGAAGGAAGCGTATGTCTCCTATCTTGCGCCGGTAGGGAAGGGGATGCAGATCGACTTCGGCAAGTTCGTGACGCAGCACGGCGCCGAGGTGATCGAAACCAACGGCAACTGGAACTATTCGCGCGGCATACTCTTCACCTATGCCATCCCCTTTTACCACTTCGGCCTGCGCTCCAGGTACGTATTCAACGATAAATATAATGTTTCTGCCTACATTGTGAATGGCTGGAACAACGTCGTCGATAACAACACCGGCAAAACGGGCGGTTTCCAGTTCGGCTGGAACCCCACGAAGAAAGTGAGTGTTATTCAGAACTACATGGTTGGTCCAGAGGAGACCAACAACAACAGCAACGTCCGGCAACTCTGGGATACAGTGGTTACCTACACCCCCACGTCGAAGCTCTCGCTGATGTGGAACTACGACTACGGTCGCGGCGACCGCATGGTCGGCGTGGCCAATCCTGTCTGGTGGACGGGCATCGCGGGTTACGCGCGGTACGCGTTTGCCTCGAATTACGCGCTGGCGGCACGGTATGAGTTCTATGACGACCACTTCGGCTTCACCACCGGAACACCGCAGGATCTGAACGAGTTTACGACGACATTTGAGCGCACGGTCGCCAAGCACCTGATCACGCGGTTCGAGTTCCGCCGCGACATGTCGAATCAGCCGAGCCTGCTCAAGGGAACGACGCCGGTGAAGGATCAGAACACCCTCGCGGCCGGTCTCGTGTACGTGTTCGACATTCACGAAGGGCACTGAAAAAGCTTCAGGCGTCTGACGTCTGCATTTCAACACACAGGAGGGGGTATCGCGATGACGTCATCCGAGGTCATGAAGTTGATCAAGGACGAGGGAATCCTGGTTATCGACCTGAAGTTCGTGGACCTGCCGGGACTGTGGCAACACTTTTCCGTCTCGGCGCGCGAATTCAGCGAAGACGCCTTCAGCGAAGGCGTGGGCTTCGATGGATCGAGCATCCGGGGTTTTCAGGAGATTCACGAAAGCGACATGCTCCTGATCCCTGATCCCAACGCCACCTTTGTTGACCCTTTCACGGGGGTTCCGACTCTGAGCATCATCTGTGACGTGAGCGACCCGGTCCATAACACCCTGTATTCCCGTGACCCGCGCCACGTTGCGAAGAAAGCGGAAGCTCATCTGAAGAAGGCCGGAGTGGCGGAGCGCGCTTACTTCGGCCCCGAGGCGGAATTCTATATTCTGGACAGCGTACGCTTCGACCAATCATACAACTACGGGTACTACCACATCGACTCCGAAGAGGGATTCTGGAACAGCGGCAAGGAGGGCGAGAACGGCAGCAAGAATCTGGGCTATAAGCCGCGTTACAAGGAAGGCTACTTCCCGGTGCCGCCCATGGATAGCCTTCAGGACATCCGCTCGGAGATGATGTTGACGCTCGAGAAGGTGAATGTTCCGGTGGAAGTTCACCATCATGAAGTGGGCACCGCGGGGCAGACCGAAATCGACCTGCGGTTCGACACGCTGTTGAAGATGGCGGACAACCTGATGAAGTACAAATACGTGATCAAGAACGTGGCGCGCAAACACGGGAAGACCGTCACCTTCATGCCCAAGCCCATCTTCCAGGACAATGGCTCCGGCATGCACGTCCACCAGAGCCTCTGGAACAACGGCACCAATCTTTTTTACGGTAAGGGCCGATACGCCGACTTGAGCGAACAGGCGATTTACTACATTGGCGGGCTGTTGGCTCACGCCCCCGCGCTGCTGGCATTTTGCGCGCCGACCACCAACTCCTATCGCCGACTGGTGCCCGGCTACGAGGCGCCCATCAACCTGATGTACTCGCAGCGCAACCGCAGCGCCTGCGTACGCATTCCCGTGTACTCGAGGAGTGAAAAGTCAAAGCGCATCGAATTCCGCTCCCCCGACCCATCCGCGAATCCTTACCTTGCCCTGAGCGCCATGCTGATGGCGGGACTCGACGGCATGGAGCGGAAGCTTGTGCCGCCGGATCCCATTGATAAGGACCTCTACGAACTGGCGCCGGAAGAGAAGGCTAAGGTCAAGTCAACCCCCGGAAGCTTGGAGGAGGCCCTCGAGGCGCTGGAGAAAGACCACGCTTTCCTTCTGAAGGGCGGGGTCTTTACGGAGGACTTGATCGACACGTGGCTGCAATACAAGCACAAGAAGGAACTCGACCCCGTGCGATTGCGTCCTCATCCCCATGAGTTCGCGCTGTACTTCGACATTTAGGAAGAACGGCAGGTTGTAGGTAGCAGGTAGTAGGTAGGCGATGGACCCAAAGCGGATTCGCTTTTGCTTGGGAACTACCTGCGACCTACAGCCGGCCATGCATACGCGGGCCAGAGGCCAGGGAACAAATCAAACCCCCTTCGACCAGCACCCTGGCCGGGCCCGCCCCAGATCCACTTTGTTGGTCCGTTCTCGGGCCTTACCTTCCTCGTGGCGTCGGCAGTCGGGTCGTGAGTTGAACCTGGGTTGAGGTTCTGAATAGTCACTTCGGACTGGGGAGAACTGAATACTATCGCAGTGTGAACTCGTCGGTGTGAGTGGCAGATTCCGGATATGCGCCGGCTCCCAATTCGTAAAGGTCCATTCCTTGCCGCTCGCCTTCCGCGTCAACGCGTTGGCGGTAGAACCGATTCAGAAGCCAGTTGAGGCCATAGGTCAGCGGCAGCACAAAGCCCAGGAGGGTCGCGACACCCACAAGTTGTGCCAACCACTGGCCAGAACCGGGGTTCAAAGCGAAGCCGGGCTCGTTTGACCCGCCACTGGGAAGCTGAGCGAAGAGGCCGACCGAAAGCACGCCCCAGATCCCGCCTAATGCATGAACCGAGATCGAGCCTCCCGGATCGTCCACGCCCAGACGTGCCTCCAGCCACTCGATGGAGAAGATCACCAGCACACCTGCGACAATGCCGATGACAACTGCTGACAGCGGTGTGATAAAAGCGCACCCCGCGCTACTTGCCACTAGGCCGCTCACCCAGCCATTGGCGCAGAGCGAGGCGTCGGGTTTCCGAAAACGAATACGGGTTAGGGCGGCGGCGGTAAGCGCGGCAGCACCTGCGGCCAGCGTGGTGGTGACGGCAACGAGGGGCACGCGTCCCGAATCGATCCCCGCGAACAGGATCGCCCCAGCGGAATTCAAGCCGAGCCATCCTATCCAGACGAGGAGACAACCCAACAATACAAAGACCACGTTATGGCCGGGAATAGCTGTGGGCATGCCTTCCATTGTGTACTTGCCGCGGCGCGGTCCCAAGATCCAAGCGATGGATAGAGCGGTCAGACCTCCTACCGCTTGAATCGCACTCGACCCGCCCGCATCGAGAAAGCCCCGGCCGAGGCCACAATTCGGACCAAGTTGCGCCAGCCATCCGCCGCCCCACACGTCATGCGCGAACAGAGGATAGGTCACGCCCGCCAGCAGGACCGTCGAGGCGCAGCACGCGCCCAGCCGCCAGCGGTCAGCGCCTGCGCCCAAGGGAATCAACGCCGCGAGGGCGACACTCATCATGCCAAACCACGCGGCAAGTAAGGCAAACGGGCTGTCGAATGGCAATCCACGAAAAAACCAGGATTCCGCAGCGAGCAGGTTCCAGCTCTTACCGGCGAGGGCGATGGCGTGCGCGCGCCCGCCCGGAGCCCCTTCGACTGCGAATCCCCAAACAAAATACACGCCGGCCGCGACCGCAATGACACACAGCGAAGCGAGCATCGCATGCGCCGCGCTCCTCGAGCGCCCCAAGCCTGTATTGATGAGCGAGAGTCCCACGCCGGCGAAGGGATTAAGGAGAAGCGAAATGATGCAGAGGACCATTGATGTGTCAGAGAGAGCGGGAGGCTGCATGAACATCACCCTCAGTCCCTGCGGCGGAGCAGGTGCGAACGGAAGACCAGGACCAGCCCGAGGATTTCCACTCCCATCCCGGCGAGGACAAAGCCCATCCGTGGGGCGGCTGACCTCAGAAGAATCACTGCCGTCAGGACGATGATCCAACCCGCCACTAGCAGCAGAAAGCCAATCAGCTTCATCACAGGAGTCCCGGTCCCGCGCGGCGTTGGGCCGTCCGGTCCTTGATCGTGCGGCCTGAAAGTCTCAGTCTCCCTTGGAAATGAACCGTATGCTGCATGCCGAAGAGTCGAACTTCAATTGGTCGGGATATCAAGGCTAGTGCTCGCCGCGCGGGCCCGTCCAATCGATTTTTTTTATCGCGCTCAGAACCTTCGGGAACGCCTTCCGTCCGGTTCGATGGAAGTCAACCGGCTCGGCCTTGATCCCCCGTATTTTCAACGAAGATATTCTATCCGCCAGTATTCTTTATCGCAGCAAGAAATTTTGGTTGGCCAAGGGATTTTTATGCGGGCCACAAAATCTATTTGTTTGACCTTACCTTTGCCCTCGCTTAAGTTGAACATGCTGGTCACAGGGGGCACGACTACCACAATCGAATCGGCAACGACCTCGGTTTGAGAAAGCAGAGGGGGGATGAATTCAGAATCGTTCCTTGCCGCAAAGGTGTTCGTATTCGCCATATCTGATGGTGCGAGGACACTGGGGATTCCAGGTCATTCCCACGATTGAAAAGCCCCGGCGGGTTGGAGCCGAGTGACGGCGGGCTGACCCAAACCGGGAACCAAAATAAAAAGGAGAATGTGCATGGCGGAAAACACCGCAGTCGAGATGAAAAAGACCCTTGGCTTGACCGGCCTGACGATGAACGCAATGGCGCTCATCGCGCCCGGCGCGTTCCTCTGGCTCACCTTCTACATCCAGGCGACCACCGGCGTGACCGGGCCGGCGATGTGGTTCGGGATCGTCGTCGCGCTCCTGCTCTGCCTCGCCACCGCGGTCTGTTACGCGGAGATGGCAAAGCTGTATCCGGGGACCGGCAGTTCGTATTACTTTGCCGAGCAGTCCTTCCTCAACCACGATTCCGCCTGGCGCTATGCGCGGCTTTCGAAGTTCATCGTGGGTTGGGCCTCGCACCTCTATTACTGGATCTACCCGGGAGTCATGGTGGGTGTGATGGGCATTCTCTGCGGGTACCTGGTGGGAACGCTCTGGCCGAATTTCATGAGCGCGTCCAACCCCGGCCCGGCGTTCATGATGCTGGTGGCCGTCGTGTTCTCCTTTGTGGTTGCCTACATTGCCCACCGCGGGGTGAACGGTTCGACCGCAGTCAACATTGCGATCAACGTAATTCAGATTACCGCGCTGGTGGTCTTCTCCGTGCTGGCCCTTGGTTATCGCATGAACCACCCGCCGGGAAGTGTGGCTTACCAGTTTGATTCGACTTCCGGCGAAGCCTACACCTACGAATTCGCGACACAAAAGGCCGTTGCCAATGGCCAGGAGACCGAAACGATTGTGCGCGACGCGAATGGCGTTCCGCAGCCCAGGCTGGATGCCGAGGGAAAGCCTGTGCCTTTCCGTATCAGTTATCCTGAAAAGGATGCCAGCGGGAATTTCCTTACCCACACCACCCCCGGGTCCGTCGTCAAGGCTCACAATTGGGGTTGGGTGTTCATTCAAGCTACTGTGGCGATCCTCATCCTGGTGGGATTCGAATCCGTGACGGCGATGGGAGGTGAAGCCAAGAACGCCAAGCGCGACGTGCCCATCGCGGTGATCGTCTCTCTGCTGGTCCAGGGGATGTTCTGCTACCTGTTCGAGTATTTTGCCGCAAACTACTTCCTCAATAGCGGCTACACGATGCAGAATGCCGCCGGCTCGGCGGCTCCCGTCGGCGACATGATGATTGTGGTGGGCGACGCGCTCTTCGGACCGGGCAGAGGGCGAATCTTCATGTTAGTGGAGGCGTTCACGGTGTTTCTGGCGCTCATAGGCACCACGCTGTCGTGCATGAACACAGGAGCTCGTGTCACCTACGCCATGGGGAAGGACCAGGAGGTCCCGGAGCACTTCGGCTTGTTGCACAGCAAGAACCTGACACCACATCGCGCCATTTGGACGCTGGCGGCGATTTCAGCGGGGGTGGGCTGCATCGCCGTGATGATGGCGTTCGGGGATGCCGGCGCTCCAACCAATGCCGCCATCCAGGCGTTGCCTCATGGCTTCTTGTCCAGCTTTGGTTACACAACGCATGACAAGATGGCAACACTACCCAATTCCTTGCTGACCGTTACGCTCGCGTCGAATTTCGGCACATTCCTGCTCTATGGGTTGAGTTGCATAATCTGTATGGTGGCTTACCATCGGCACCCGAAGTTCAGCGCGCTCCGCCACCTCATCATCCCGGTGTTCGGTCTACTGGCGAACCTGGCTTGCATGGGCTTCTACCTGATCGGACCGTTCATGGGCTACGGTACGAAAATGGAGCCGCTGCTGGCCCTGGGCATTGCGCTGGTCTGGGCCATTTACGGTGGGATCTATTTCACACGCGCCACCAAGAGGTCCGGGCGAACGACGCTCGTCACGACTCGTGAGCAGACGGCCTGAGCGAGGGCACGCCGCTCAACGGGAGGAGGCACGGGCGGGCCGCGGCCCGCCCGTGTTCTGCCT
>JAIQGA010000209.1 GCA_020072925.1 Terriglobia bacterium
TCCTGCTCCTGCCTGCTCAGTTCGACAACAAATGGGCTTCGCCTCGGCACAGCGGGCACCTCCGCTGAGGCACAGCGTAACACCTTCAGAGTGGAAGGAGCAACACAAATACGTCATCATATTTATGAATAGCAGTACTAAGATAGACGTTCCGACGAGCCCCGGCTTGGAGCGCGGCCATTTTGGCCGCTTGCGGGCGAGACGCCCGCGCTCCTCCACGTGCATTTCAGCACGGGAATGAGACGCCGGACGGCGCTCGTAGAGCACCGCTACAGATCGCCAATCCGATATTTCCACACCATCGGACGCCCGTGCTGCGACTTCGGTGGCAGCACGGCCATCCTGGCCGTGTCAGGGCCACGGGCGGGACGCCCGAGCTACTGCCCTCCCGTGCTAGCCGTCGCAGCATGTCCCGTGCGGCGGATATCGGCTGCCAACTCCTTGATCTCGGTGAAGTCGCGTTGCATCTCGCTCCAGCCGTACCACAGCGCGTAATCCGGGCTGGAATGGAAGGTCCCCTGGAAAGTCCGCATGCGGTGTTCCAGGTACATCACGAACAGCTTCTGCTCGATGACGGTGGGCGCGTCATGGAAGGTGAGCAGGTCCGGGAACGGATAAGCGTAGTTCTTGGGCTTGGGCACCAGGCCGTCTTTGTACAAGCCGGCGACAATACGGATGGCCTCCGCCATCAGATGGTCGGCGTTCTTGATCATGTCGTCGCCATACTGAAGTTGCTGCCTAGCGAAGTCCATGGAGTGGCACTGATTGCAGGTCTTGAGCATCTTATCGCGCTCTACCTGCCAGGAAGCCTGGTCGAGCCGGGCGACATCGGCGGCCTTCACCACCTCGAGGCGCGCCGTGGGCTTGCCCTCGGGATCGAGAACGCCCAGCGCCTGGAGGATGGTGGCGCGGTCTGCGGCCCACTGTTTGTCTTCGGGCATCGGCAACCGGACCGCCAGGAACCCCCACGCGGTGCGCACTTCATGGTTGCCATTCTGCATATGGCAAGTCTGGCAGGTGGGCGCCGCGGAGGCTTCGGTCTGAATCTTGAGCTGCTTCAGCTCGCTTCGCACGCCGTGCTTGGAGGAGGAATACATCTCCCACTGCGGATGGTCGAAGCCCATGTGGCAGGTCTCGCAGGCCTGCGGCGAGCGCGCTTCCGCCAGAGAGAACGTGTGGCGCGTGTGGCAAGCGTCGCAGGAAGCGATTCCGAAGCGCGAGCCTTCCTTCTGCAGCGTGACGATTTGCTCTGCCGACTTGATGCCGATTTTGTGGCAGGCGCCGCAGCCTTTCATCCCCTCGGTGAGGGCCATGGGCTGCCAGTGGATGGTGGGCATGGCTTCCATGGAGGCCCATGCCATCGAGTGCTTGCCTTTCTTGAATTGCGCCACTTGCGTTTCGTGGCAGGGGGCGCAGGTCTCGGGCGTGGGGATTTTCGTTTTGGCAGTGTCGGTGGAAGTCGTGTGGTCCGAGCCGTGACACGCATCGCAGGAAATGCCCATCTGCGAGTGCTTACTTTGCTGCCAATCGGTGACGATCTTCGGCGTCACCTTGCTGTGACACTCGACGCAGCCGGCGCCGGCGTCCGCGCCTTGTGGGGCAATTGCCAGTGCGTCTACCCCGAAAGACAGGCAGAAGGCTACGATGATCGCGCGAAGCTGTTTCATGAGAGCCTCCGGAACATGATGACAAACTAAGAAAGACTACCAAGACGACGGTAGGGCATTGCCGGAACAGCGGTCAGTGACAAAAGTCGCAGCGGACAGGATGTCGTACGCGGCGTCCCGGATGCGCGCATTATGCTCTGTCGAACGGGGACATGCAAGGAAAGGCGTCTGCGAGGTGTAGCCACGGTTAAATCGCAATTGGATTTAACGGTGGGCTTGTGAATTGGGGAGAAGCGCACGGTCAGAAAAACCCTGACCTTGGCCCTCTTCCCCCGCTCGAGGGCAGCCGGGTCAGCGCCGGTCTTTGCTTTCGATCTGTGCGACCCGCATCTTCACCATTTTCTTAATAAGTGCAGCCGGAAGGGGCTTGTCCGTGGGGAAGTGGATGGTTCCTTTGGAGGTGGGAAACCCCTTGAGTTCTTTCCTAAACGCTTCGACAACCGAGGCAGTGGGGAACAAACTGCAGTGGTCTGAAAACGCGGCGAACCACACCAGCACTCCCTTGTACTTGAACGCAGGAATCCGATAGCTGATGGTCTCGGCAGCCTCTGGGGGTACCGCGGACCGAATCGCCGCACGAATCTTGTTCAATGTGCTGCGGGCGGGTTCCGGGACACCCGCAAGGTACTCATCAACATTCTTCGGAACACCCTTTACTTTCCTCGCTGAACCGCGATTGCCAGGTCTCACTTCTTTCATGTGCACAATGCTACAGGACCCTTCGGCCTGAGTCTACCCCTCAGGAGGCTGGCGCCGAGCGCAATTCTCGGCTGGTAACCGTAGGTTCTTAAACAGGCATGATGCCCACTGTAAAAAAAACTTGCCCGTGGTTGGTAGGTATAATCAAGATTGAGGCTTCTGGCAGCCGGACAACGGCGCGACGTAAATTGTTCAAGATTTCCGTGAGGGGACCAAAATGGCCCACAGACCTATCGAAATAGCGGTGGCGCCTTGGCTCGTTATATTAGCGCTGGGATTGATTACCGCGATCTTTGGATTCCTCCTGCTGCTCCGCGCGCGGTCGGTCGTGAGTAGCGTGATGGGGATGACGTCAGTGCTCGGCGGGGCAGTCTTACAGATTCTCTCAATCGTGAGCTATATCCGGTGGCTGCGAATGACGAGATGAATTCTGCGCCACTACGCTCTCTTCTCAATCGACAATCGGCAATCGCCAATTACTGATTCACTTTCCGACGGCCATGCCGGACCGTGGCAATTACAGCTTGCCACCTCACTTATCTCCCGGCCTGTGAAGGTATCAGGGCAGAGGTGTGTTGTGGGTGCAATATTTGGCCGTGGGAAGAGGAAATCCGCGAAGCGGGGCACCGAACCGTTTCAATGTGTGGAATCTTGGGATGGGCACGCCTCATCGCGTCTTTCCAGCGCGTCTCCTCAGCGAGGTTTGCGCAATGGCGAGGCTGCGTTCCCGCAGCTTCTCCAGTAGTTTGAGCTTTTCCGAAAAGGAAAGCGCCCGCAGCCGCCCCCGTGCGGCTCGTTTGCTCTCCAATACTCTGCGCATCCAATCGCTCATTCGCCGCCTCGCAGGAATTTAACTCCGAACTGCTCCCACTTTTCAAGCAGCCCGTGCCGGGTGAGGATCAAATCCAGCTTGTCAGGGTTGAGGATGCCACATTCAACGAATTGCAGGATGCGCGCGAAATCCTTGGCGCGGGAGGTCTTCAGCGCCATAGCGACTAGGTGCTCGGCGGTTATCACGCGAGTGTGAATCCCTTCGACTTCGGTTTCGACGGCCTGCTGCAGTGCTTCTTCTTCAAGAGCGTCGGCGGGAGGATGGAACTGCACCGGCCATCCTTCGATAACGACGTATTCCCTGTCGGTTTTGTAGCCCCGCGAAGTCAGGTAGTCGTAAACCGGGGCAAGCGAGAGGAGCGTGGAGCCTGGGGTGTCCTTGAGGGTCACAAAAACGTCGATATCCAAAGTTGCCGCCGGCTCCACATAGAACGTAGCCCCCACAGCGCCGCCAATGGCGTACTGCCCGATTATTCCCTCTACCTGCATTTGATTGATAACTTCCAAAGTGGCTTTCATGGCCGTCTCTTGCCAAACCTTCGCGAGCAAGTTGGGATGTTAGCACGTTGGCTAAGGACGGACAAACTGCGTGGTTCCTGGATTTGGCACGGCACGTCACCCGATTGGCGTTGAGGGACAGACGCCTGGATCTCAGGAAGGCTACAGTTTCTTGCCCAAGACGGCCTGGAGCCGGTCTCCTTGGCATTTTGACGGAACTAAACTGTTCCCGGTTTCGTCTTAAGGTTGAGGGTGTGCCCCAGGAAGTTGGAGTTGTTTCTGACGTTCAACGTAATTAAGATTTGCTCGACATGACTTGCAGAGAGGAGAGCAGCTCATGAACTGCTTGCGAAGGCTCGCGTGGAGTTGTGTGTTGGTGCTCGGGATGGTCACGGCGGCACTGGCCGTGCCGGCAAAACCAGGTGAAACGCGCCTACTGCGCTACCCGGATATTTCCAAGGACCAGGTGGTATTCGCGTATGCGGGAGACCTGTGGGTAGTGCCGCGCGCGGGAGGCGAGGCGCGACGACTGACCGCGCATCCCGGCGACGAAATCTTTCCCAAGTTTTCTCCCGACGGCAAATGGATCGCCTTCACCGGCGAATACGACGGCAACCCGGACGTGTACGTGGTTCCCTCAGAAGGCGGCGAGCCGCGCCGGCTCACCTATCATCCCGCCAGCGACCAGGTGCTTGGTTGGACGCCCGACGGCAGCAAAATCCTTTTCCGCTCGGGGCGCATGAGCGCTCCAGTGCCCATCCCGCGTTTGTTCCTGGTTTCGCCCCACGGTGGCTTGCCGGAAGTCCTTCCGCCCTTCCGCGCCTCGTTGTCGAGCTTCTCTCCGGACGGCCAGCGCATCGCCTACAATCCCACCTCGGTCGAATTCCGCACGTGGAAACGCTATCGCGGCGGCTGGGCGTCCTACATTGCCATCTACGATTTGAAGAAGAACACTTACGAGGAATTGCCGCGCACCAAGGCGATCGACTTCTTCCCGATGTGGCACGGCAACGCGATCTACTTCCTCTCCGACCGCGACGGCATCATGAACCTTTACCGGTACGACCTGGGCAGCAAGCAGACACGCCCGCTCACGCATTACAGGGATATGGACATCAAGTGGCCGAGTCTGGGCCCGGACGCCATTGTGTACGAGAACGACGGGCGGCTCTACGAATTCAATCTCGAGAGCGAAAAAAGTCGCGCGATTCCTATCAACGTTCCGAGCGACTTGACCTTGACGCGAGCGGAAATCAAGCCTGTGGGAGACCGCTTGGGGAGTTTCAGCCTTTCGCCGAGCGGCGTGCGCGCGTTGGTGGAAGCGCGGGGAGACATTTTCACTATCCCTGCCGAGCACGGTGATGCGCGCAACCTGACGCAGTCCCCCGGGGTGCACGAGTTGAATCCGGCGTGGTCTCCGGACGGTCAATGGGTAGCCTACCTTTCCGACCGGACCGGCGAATACGAAATCTATCTGCGGCCGCAGAAGGGCGGCGACGAAGTTCGCATCACCACGGACGGCGGCTGCTATCGCTTCGGCCCGCGCTGGTCGCCCGACAGCAAGAAGCTGCTCTACTGGGACAAGAAGCTGCGCGTATGGTACGTGGACATCACCGCCAAGCAGCCCGTGCTCATCGATCAGGCCGAGCGCTTCGGACTCGACGAAGGCTGGAAGCCGTCCTGGTCGCCGGACAGCCGCTGGGTCGCGTACTCGAAGACTGGAGCGAATTTTGCGGATTCGCTCTATCTCTACTCGCTCGAACAGAAGAAAGTTTTCCACGTCACCGAGGGCTTTTACAACGATGTCAACCCTGTCTTCGACCCGGAAGGGAAGTACCTCTACTTTCTCTCCGCGCGCTTTTTCCATCCGCTCGGGGACGACACCGACAATCGCTTCAGCTATCACGATATGTATGGGGTTTTCGCGCTGACTTTGCAGGCTTCCGAGGCCGCGCCCTTCGGCCCGCAGGATGATGAAGAAAAAGCCGAGGGCGAGAAAGGCAAGAAAGAAGATAAGTCCGAGGCAAGTTCTGCCGAGGCCGGAAAGAAGGACGACGAGGCCAAATCTGAAGAAAAGAAGGTAGAAAAAAAGGAGGAGAAGAAGGAAATCAAGCCGATCAAGATTGACGTTGAGGGATTAGGCGAGCGCCTCTCACCCGTGCCGATCCCGCCGGGGAGTTACACAGACTTGCAGGTGCGGAAGGAGAAACTGTTTTATCTTTCTCAGGCCATCGAGGCACAGCAGGCCGGCCAGGCAGGGCCCCCCAAGCCTTCTCAGACGTTGCACCTTTATGACGTCAAGAACCGCGAGGACAAGCCGTTGCTCGAGGGCATCGATGCATACGGCCTCGATAAGGACGGCGGCAAGGTCATCTATCGCGCCGAGAAAGTTTATGGCGTGGTGGAGGCCACACCGGGCAAGGCCAAGCTCGGCGAAGGCAAGCTCAACACCGCGGGGCTTCAGGCGCTCGTCGACCCGCGCGCGGAATGGCGCGAGCTCTTCCACGAGGCGTGGCGCATCGAGCGCGACTTCTATTGGGACCCGAACATGGGCGGGCTCAATTGGGACCAAGTCGGGCAACGCTACGAGGCGCTGCTTCCCTGGGTGGCACATCGCAGCGATTTGAACTACATCCTCGGCGACATGATCGCGGAGCTCAGCACCTCGCACACTTATGTGGGCGGCGGCGAGATGCCGCAGCGCCTGAAGGTCGGCGTGGGCATGCTGGGCGTGGATTTCACTGAGGACCACGGCTACTACCGTCTGGCCAAAATCTACCGCGGCGAGAATTGGAACGAGCACTTTCGTTCGCCGCTCACCGAGCCAGGACTCAAAGTGAAGGAAGGCGATTACCTGCTGGCGGTAAATGGACTGGACATCAAACCGCCCACCAGCCCTTACGCGTATTTCCAGGGCTCAAACGACAAAATCGTGACGCTGAAAATCAACGACCAGCCGCGCGCGGAGGGCGCCTGGGACATCACCGTCAAGACCGTCGGCGACGAAACCGAGCTGCACTACCTCGACTGGGTGGAATCGCGGCGCAAGATCGTGGACCAGGCCACCGGCGGGCGCGTCGCCTACATGCACGTACCTAACACCGCCATCGAAGGGCTTATCATGTTCGAGAAGTATCTGACCGGCCAGCTTGGCAAGGAAGCGCTCATCGTGGACGAGCGCTATAACGGCGGCGGTATGATTCCGGATTTCTTCACCTCAAAGCTCCAGCGCCGCCTGCTCAACCTCGTCGCGCCGCGCGAGGGCAAGGACCAGCCCTGGCCGCCGGAGGCCATCTACGGGCCGAAGGTGATGCTCGTGAACGAAATGGCGGGTTCGGGCGGCGACGCGTTTCCGTGGTACTTCCAGCAGGAGAAGATCGGACCCATCGTCGGCGAGCGCACCTGGGGCGGGTTGATCGGCATCTCGCGCGGCATTCCCATGATGGATGGCGGATTCGTGACTGCCCCGGAAATTGCCTTCTGGTCACCGGAGAAAGGCGGGCAATGGATCGTCGAGAATCACGGCGTCGACCCGGATTACGTCGTCGCCCAACGGCCGGACCTCGTCCGCGACGGCCACGACCCGCAACTCGAAAAGGCCATTCAGTTGGTGATGGAGGCGCTCAAGAGCTACAAGCTGCCGCCACCTCGCCCCGCGTACCCGAAAAAGAACTGACGTAGCACGGCTGTCCGACGATTTGAAAAGTTCACCGCTGTAGCGGCGGTCTATGACCGCCGATCTTTGGTTCCCGGGTTTTTCGGCGCTCATAGAGCGCCGCTACAGATCTGTGTAAAATGGCTGAGGGCAGTCATCTTCAGAGTGTGCGAGGTTGCCGTGCGTTTGCTCGGATTCCTGGTGATTGGCTTGATCGTTGGCTGGCTGGCCGGACACCTGACCCGCGGGCGAGGGTTCGGCCTTATCGGCGACCTGATTGTCGGCGTCGTCGGAGCAGGGTTGGGAGGTCACATCCTGGGATTCTTCGGGGTCCACTACTACGGGCTCATCGGGTCGTTCGTTTCCGCGCTGATCGGGGCGGTGGTGCTGGTCTCGGCGATCCGACTCATCAAGCAGGCGTGACCAACGAGAGTCTAAAGTCCAAAGTTGAAAGTTGAAAGGCCAAAGGTCCTCACTTTTGACTTTCAAGTTTCGACTTTTGACCGAAGTTTACGGGCAGTGCAGCTCGATAAAGATACGGGGCGCGAGGCATGGGAAGGGCAATCCTCGCGCCCCAGATTGGCCCGCTTTGGCGGGCTGTCGTTTGACCCGACCAGTGAATGCGGCGCCCAGTCTTCATCCTACCGGGTGGCGAAGAATGGTGCGCAGACGCGCCGCGGGCACCCGACGCGGGTCCGAGAGGTAAATCTCGTGGTGGCGTCCCCGGCAGGCAAGTCCGCTCTGCTTGGCGAACTGTGTCATGCGGGCGATCGTGGCGCCCACCTTGTCGTAAGGCCCGACATGCAGCATCTGCACGCAGCGGCCTTCCTTGAGGGCCTCGATCTTGACGTCGGCCGCCTCGTCACCTTTGCCTTTTTCGCGCAGTTGCCGGACGGCTGCTTTAAGGTCCGAGGCTGTGATGAAATCCGGCACGCGGATCATCAGCCGCCAGTTCCAGGACTCCGGCGCGAGCGTGGAAAGATCCGCGCATTTTTCCGTGCCCCACCATTGACCTTCCAAGTGACACACCTTGTAGTCCTGGCCGGCAAACTTTTTCGTCATCTTGATCGTGTAGGCGGCGCCGTAAAGCGCGCCGATGGCTTTCTGAAACTGCTCGCTCGCCGGCACCCCGCTCCCCGTGAAGGTCAGGTACTTCGCGGGTCCGACGTTGATGATGGCGGGCGCTTTCGCGGCGGCGTACTCCGACTTATGCTCCTTGTAGAGGTCGAGCTTTACAGTCACAGGCATGAGTGCCTTCCTTTCCGCGAGGGAGGCTGTAGCCCCACTCCTCTTATACCACGGACGTCCCGTGTCCCGCGAAAGCGGGGAGCGTAGAGGCGCCCTGCGCCGGCCCCGTAGCCGGGGACGGCCGTGCTACGGAGGAAAATTCATGCGACGTAGGGGAGCACCTTTATGGTGCTCCCGCCCTCCGGAAACGGGCAGGCGGGCTGTAAAGCTCATCCACGGGAGGGCTGTGAAGGCCCTCCCCTATGGCGGGAAATTCATGCGGCGCAGGAGATCCTGGAAGCGCCGGTCGGAGCGCGTGATGCTTCATGCGGCGGTTACCTTCGACCGTATAAATCTTTGTTGATACCCCCAGGGGCGCGCCATATGCCGCGATAAAGAAATGCGGCGAAAGAAAGCAACTCTTGTCTGACCTCAGAAGTTCTCCAGCATCCAGATGTTGGTATTCCACCATGAGCCGTTGATCGGGGGTAATCGGCGCCAGCGCCCCTAGTCGTGGTGCGTCGTTGCCAGCGTAACCCGTACTTCGAGAATCATCGCATCAACCTCAAAGGCGGGACTTTCCCGGAGCGAGAGCCGCCTAGTGCCCGGACAGTCCGCTTCTCTGCGAATTGGAGCTAAGGATCATGTCCAGCCGCACATGCCCGAGCCCTCAAAACAAGAATTTGAGACCGAACTGAATCTCCCGCGTTCCGGTCGCGCAGAAGGCAGTGCCGAAGGTTGGATATCCATATATGGATAAGATACATCCCATACTGACCTGATTCAGCAGATTGAAGAACTCAGCACGGAACTGAAGACTGCGGTTTTCTTTCGCCAGTGGGAAGTTCTTGAGCAGGCCGACGTTCCAGTCTATATACCCGGGTCCTCTTTCCGTATTACGCCCGGCGTTGCCAAAATGATAGGGAGCGGGCGTACTGTAGCCGGCAGGATTGAGCCAGCCGAGTGTCCTGTCGCCAGGAACAAAGACCCTTTGCCGTTGCCCCATGACTCGATCCGGCCGTTGGTAAGGGTTGGCATCTCCGATATTGGCAATGTCACCCGGAATGAAGACGCCGATCGGACCACCCGAGTTGTAGTGCACAATCCCGGTGAATTCCCAATTGCCTGCCAAACCGTTGACAATGTTGTTGGCCTTCGATAAGTACCTCTTTCCCCGTCCAAAGGGCATCTGGTAGAAGTAGTTGAACGACCAGACGTGCCGGTAGTCAAAATCCCCGGGCGCGCGGTCCGCCTTCAAATCAAAGGGATTCTGTGGATGCGCGCTACACCAAAAGCAGGAGCCGGCAATGTCGATCTCCTTACCCCAGGCATACGAACTGAGGAATTGCAGCCCGCTTGAGAACCTCTTTTCCAATTTCACCTGCAGCGAGTGATAGATGGAGCTGGATTGGTTCGTCATCATATACATGGCCCCAAGCGAATTACTGTAAACACGGGGATGTTCGGGTGTTCCCACTGGCCCCGGCCCCGGCAAGGCCGTATTAAGATCTACGGCAATGGATTGCTTCACCCCTCGGGATGCGACATAGTTAATCTCCAAAAGCACGGTTCTGGCCAACTGGTTTTGGATGCCCGCGTTCCATTGTTGAACATAGCCCGTCCGATCGAGCCGCCCCTTAACGAACTGCGAGCTGGGCACAGAGTTGGGGCCCGGTACGACCTCCGGGCTGAAGTAGTTCGTGATGTACGCAAGATTACCAGACAAGGTGGCAGGGCTGTTCGTGCCTACCAGCCACTCAGAGACCGCGTAAGGCCAATTGCCACGCGCCCCC
>JAIQGA010000210.1 GCA_020072925.1 Terriglobia bacterium
CAAATAGCTCCACCTTCGCTCTCCAATCCACCGGTGCCTCCGTCCTGGGCTTCGCCCACGACAGAGTAGCCGGTTCGACCTTCAGGGTGGAGCCAAATCAGACGATCAAAAGGGGCCGATTGAGAGTACCGAAATCAAGAGAGAGAATCGCGAATCTCAAGCCGATCCACATGAGTACTATCAAGCTCCTCGATCCGCGGATTCGCAGTCAGGACCGCGACCTGAGCGTTTTTCTCTATAACGTCTTCCGGGACACCGACCTTATTATTGGCGAGAGCAGCTTGCTGCTGCCTTACCTTATCAAGGGCACAACACCATTTGGTGATCATGACCTGAAATTGAACGAAGCCCAGGCTGGTCACCTCGACGTTGAGACACTATTCCTGTTGCGATTGCTAGAGAACTTCAAAACGGACCTTCCAGACAACCGAAAGAAAGTAGCTCCCCACGCATTCCTTTGTCTGGCGCAACAGCAGCTTCTTATCAACGACACCGCGCGCCTCTTGGTATACAGAGACGTAATTCCGCGCCGCGAGTTAATCCAATATCTCGTTTCGCTGTTTTCATTCCACGCTGCCCTATATTGTCTGCGCTCTTTTTCGCTCATCCTCAAGCTTGTGGAAGCAAAGAAATACCGCTGTGCGAAGTGCAAGGGAATCAAGCCGGACACACTCGAACTCCTGGGTAACTGCGAACATCACCCCGACATATTTGTCGACCTTACGAACGGCCAAGACAAGACCTGTGACGAACTTGCCAAGCAGAAGGTCGCTAAACACTATGGGGTTATGTTCCGCTATTTCCGCGCACATTACATCTTGAAGAAGCTCGACGAATTCGCGCAGACGTTCCGGGGCTACAAAGGCACCATCGAGGAAGCTATCTCCTACATGGGCCACAAGGATGTGGACGGTTATTTTCGCACCAAGTTAGCTGAGGTCACCGAGGTTGAGGAGGGGGCCGAACAGGACCCAGAAATCAAAGCAGTTCTTGACCTAAATCTTTCGCCGGTCGACTCCTTTGTTGAAATCTTGTACCAGAAGACGTTCAAGAGCCGCTCTCGTAATCACAAGGCGCTTATGGCTTCGCTTTGTGGCTTAAACCGCGAAGATGGTTTCCTATACGGGGGGCGTGGGAAGCGCCGCAAATACGTCCTAGGCAACCAACTTCTTGAAATACTAGTTCAGCTCGCAGTTGTAGGTGCCCGTAACGGACACTTCATCACGGAACCCATTACGGTGGCCGGATTTGTGAAATGGTTACGCGAGCGGTACGGGATCCTGATCGATACGACTGGCGAGCAAAATGACAGCCCGGACGTAGCCCGAGCGCTGGAAGCCAATTACATCGCGCTCAAAGACCGGCTCAGGCAGCTTGGATTTTTTACTGACCTGTCAGATGCTTCGATTTCGCAGGTCATCAAAGCGCGGTTTCCAATTACCGCCGACGCAACAACATATGTCTGACGAACCTAAACAAATAGCGATGCCAGGGGGCAAGATCATCGACTTCGTTACCGGTAAGGCCCGCCCGGACAATGAATTCGAACAGGTACGCCAGAACTTCGAGCGCACACTCGTTGAGGAATATCGCTTCGACAAGGCTGAAATCGGAGTAGACGTGCGGGTCAAAGTCCAGGATGGCTCTCGCACCGTGCCTCGCAAGGCGTCGCTGGCAGTGTTCCGTTCAGGCCCGACCACGCAGCAGCAGAACGATATCCAAATCCTAATTCAGATTGCTAAACCAGCGGTCCAACCAACAGATGGTAAGCTCGGTGCAAGCGAAGTTGAAAAGTTGCTTCTCGCCTGCCCCAATGCTGAGTTCGCCTGTTGGACAAACGGTGTCGAGACGATCTATTTTCAGAAGAAGAAGCGAAAATTCGATACTGACATTCTTCCCGTAAACGACTTCCCACGCAAGGGCGAGGATTCCAGTTCTATCTTCACGACCGACCGGTCCCGCTTACGGGTGGCCACCGGTAACAACCTCCTTAATGCATTCAAGCGCTGCCACGACTTCATTCACGCCAACCAAGGCGGCTCCAAGGAGCAAATCTTCTGGGAGTTTCTCAAGATCCTGTTCGCCAAGATTGAGGATGAACAGCATGAGGGGCGGCCGCGGTTTGCCATCCGCAATTCAGACGAGCGGAACACAAAGCCGGGGCAGAAGGAGGTCAAAGACCGGGTGGAACAGCTTTTTCGCGAAGTCTGCGACCGGAAAGAGTTCCGTCCTCTCTTCGCGGACGCTCCGCAGGGAATCCTCTTTAATCCCGACGTGGTGACCTTCGTAGTAGCACACTTGGAGAAATATGACTTTCTCCATTCGTCGGTGGACGTTAAAGGTGTCGCATATGAAGCGATCGTGGGACCCACGCTGGAAGGTACCAGGGGAGAGTTCTTCACACCGCGCAACGTAGTGAAGATGACGGTCAAGATGCTTGACCCGGAGCCTGGACAGCGAATACTCGACCCCGCTTGCGGCACGGGCGGCTTCTTGGTCGTGGCTTTCAACTACATATCAGAAAAACTTCGCCAGAAGGCCCGCAAGGCTTGGGAGAATCCGGACAAGCCTAAGTCACACGAGGAGCGAACCCTCAATGCCGAGATCCACAAGGCCGGCAATTCTATCTTCGGGCTAGACTTCAACTCCAACCTCGTAAAAACCGCGCAGATGAACATGGTGATGAATAATGACGGCCGAGGGGGTCTTTTCGCCCTGAACTCCCTCTGGAAACCGGCACACTGGCCGACGAAGGAGGCGCAGGAACTCATCGAATTGGGCACGATGGACATCGTAATGGCGAATCCACCTTTCGGCACCAAGATTAAGGTTGAAGGTCAAGAGATTCTTGAGCAGTTCGATCTTGCACACGCTTGGTCGAAAAAGGGCGATAAGTGGGTAATGGAAGGCACACTACGTGGTGCCATGCCACCGGAAGTCCTGTTCATTGAACGCTGTGTGCAGTTCCTCAAACCCGGAACTGGAAAGGTCGGCATCGTTCTTCCTGATGGCATCCTCGGCAATCCGGATTACGAGTATATTCGCTACTGGATACTTGCGAATTGCCAAGTTCTGGCTAGCGTGGACCTCCCAGTTGAGACGTTCCTTCCCCGGACCGGTACTCAGACGAGCGTTTTGATTCTTCGCCGGAAGTCTGAACAAGAGAAATTGGCGGAAAGTCTCTCCAATGAGGACGTGGCCGGCGAGGTATTCATGGCAATTGCGAAGAAAGTCGGGAAAGACCGGCGCGGCAACATAATTTACGAACGTGAGCCCGATGGCCGTGAGACAGTGTGCAGAGACTTGTACGACCAGTACCGCAAGTCAACGATTCTCGATTTCCATCCCCTCATTGAAACAACCGGCAGAATTGTCGACGATGACCTGCCTCACATTGCCGAGCTCTACAGGAAGACGGTTGGGCCAAGAAGCAGATGAGTGACTTATTAGAAAGCCGCCTGCGACGACAAGTGTTCTTGCGGGTTCCATGTGCAGCGATCCGCCGTTCCCCTCACCGGCTCGATGCATCCTCTTACTGTGGCAAGGGTGGATCAACTCGGCGACTAATTGCGCACGGAGCTTTACCCCCATGTCGGCTTGGGGACCTCGCATCAGTGACGCAGCCAACCGTCTTCGGGAAGCGCGTCATGATAGGAAGCAGGGAAGAAGGAATCCCCCTGTATGCAAGCGGCGAGCTTCTTAACTACACACCGGAGACCGACACCTACCTAGCTCGCCGGCACGCCGATAGCGTCCGTGATCTGCTTGCCGAACCAGGGATCCTCCTGTTTACACGAAGCGGTTCAGTGGGAAGGGTCCTTCTAACGCCTCCATTCTTAGCTGGGGCTGCGATACAGGACGATGTACTCAAAGTGGTCCCCGAAACTCGCAAATTAGCCTACTACCTCTATATCTACTTCTTGAGCCCAATTGGTCAACCTCTTTTGAGCGACACGGCCTTTGGGTCGGTCATCCAGCATATTAAAGTAGATCACATTCGGGAATTACCAGTTCTCAGACTTGGGGCAGTCATGGAAGAAGCCATCGCCAATCGCGTCGAAAAGGCGATTGCGGCTCGACTTGAAGCGCATCAGATGCTTAAGGAAGTAGACTACGCCTGCCTAAGTTACAACCGACTTCCAAACATATCGGAGAACACCATCGAATGGCTCGCTGGGGATGAACGTCGTGCAGCCTTCAGCGTCCCTACTCGCGATATAATTTCCCCCCACTCAGAGAGTACAGAATTACGACTCGAGGCCCACTTTCACAATCCCATAGTCCGCTGTGTCATCGCTAACATCCAGAAATGCCCGTCCAAGAAACGCACGTTGGCACTATTGGCGCACGACGTCATCTTGGGTGGGCGCTTCAAGCGTAACTATGTGGGGCCGGCCTTCGGAACGCCATTTCTTTCGGGCAAGAACATCGTTCAGGTACGGCCCGCCGACCTAAAATACCTTTCAAACACGCAAAACGAGGGCCTCGATGACTTGCTGGTTAAAAAAGATTGGATTCTTGTCACCCGCTCAGGAACAATAGGCAGGACCTGCTACGTCTGGCACAACTTTGAAAACTATGCTGCATCTGAGCATATCTTGAGAATTATCCCACGGGAGACTGAAACAGATCCTGCCTACCTCTACGCCTTTTTATCCTCTCGATACGGCTACGAACAAATCATTCGGTTTCGCCACGGTTCTGTCATCGACGAAATCACCGACGAGCAACTCAAGAAGGTGATCGTTCCACTCCCCGAGCCCAGAAGACAGAAGGAAATCGGCGAAAAGGTTCGCCTTGCTTATGAAAAGCGGGCCGAGGCGCTCAGGTTGGAGGACGAAGCCCAGGAGATGCTTATACGTGAAATCGAAGGGAAAGCAGCCAAGGAGGCCTGACCGATGTTTGAAGTCACTCGCGAGATGTTGCATCGGGAAATGGCTGAGGCTGTATTTGGCCATCTGCGGTCGTTCCTCCTGGAGAAGGAAAACAATCATTGCCAGCGCGTCGAATTCTTGCCTCTAGAAGTCATGCGCATGATATGCGAGCGCATTTCAAAAGACCCAGACCTCAAGAAGCATGACGTGGAAGCCTACGTCCTTGCAGAGACAGCAGCCAATGGCCTCGAAATCGAAAGCGGCGCGCTTATCGAAAAGCGCAACCGCGAGAAGTTTGGCGTCCTGGTCGCATTCATTCCCCAAGGACTTCGCCTTCCCGCCGAAGATTCCTATGACATCCAGACTTTCACGACTTACGACTTGGGAAACGTCCTTCGCGCTCACGCCCGCCATATTGCAAACTCACTCCCAGCGAATGGCAAAGACATAGCCAAGAAGGTTCTAGGCCAGTCTGCCATCCGCCGGCTGCCCGTGGACCAGCACATCAAATACCTATTAGCCCTCACAAACGATGGCTCAGGCTGGGAAGAGGCGGGCGCGTACCTCTTCCACCTCGGCTTGATTCCCGACCTTGATCTTGCCGAAAAGACCATCGAAACCCGACTGGACCGCAACTCGAAATGTGTCGCAGCCCTCACCGACGAAAGCCAAAGCACCCTCTCCGCGCTTGATAAGCTCGCCGAGGACATTCAGTTGGAGCCGAGCGAGAATAGTCTTCGTGAGAACCTAGTTTCATTTCTGCGCACCCGGAATGTCGCGGACGTTCAAAGTTGGCTCCGGGAGATTCTCGCGGATGAGGATTCCCGGTCGAAGCTTAATTTTGCCAAGTGGAAATTCAAGGACAGCCCAGACGAAGGCACCGTGGAGGTGCACCTAGATCCCATCCGAGACCCGAATACCGGTCGAATCGCCGACGGCTTCCGCGAAGAAGGCACCAACCTGATCGCCAGCACTACCACACCAATCAAGCTTAAATGGAAGACCTACCCAACCAATTCACCCACTCTGGGCCATTTCGCTCTCCTTATTGTCCGCGACAGCGACGAAGAAGTTGGTGCGGAATTTCTTCGGAAGACAATCAAGAATAACAAGCGCACCGAGACACGGGCTAAAACGACCCTTAAGGAAATTGAACTCGCAGAGGGCGAGACGGTCGCAGCAAGGGCTATTGTGCAGGCGCGCGACCACTCCGGTGTCGTTCTCAGTTCCGATGAAAGCGAACCCTTCTGGATTAAGGGCGGCGAACAGGTCGAGGATACCGGAAAGAAGAAGATCAACAAGATCCGCAACCGTGCAGAAGCCTTCTTTATAAGTGCTCACCGATCACGCAAGAAGCAGGAACTGGACAGCGAAGGATGGGAGGAAGGGCGCCGTCTGTTGCTGTACCGCCTGAAACTCAAGAATCGAGACATCTACCATATCGCGATCAGTCCAGTTCTCCATGCCATCGAATTGCGGAACATTTCCGACCCCATGACTCTTGGCGCATGGGAGGGTGACTTGCGCAATCGGGGAAACCTGGAGCAGACCGACATTCAACATGTGGCCGTTACCGTTTCCGGGTTGTCCACTTTCGAAGGCTTCACAAAAGCCCGAAAAGACTTGTTCGACAAGTTCCACGCACAGGACCCTAATGGCGTCGTCGAGATATTCGACCTGCGTGAATTTAAGGCCGAAGTTGTGGCTTACGCGAGAAGCTATGTGGCCGTCCTGAATGAAATTTCTTCAAAATTGAAGGCCGCAACCACCGACGGCCAAATCAACAACATCCTGAATGCTTCCCACACCCTGAGCCGCCTCGACACAATACACCTGAAGGTTGGGGACACCGACGGCGTTGACCAAGTTGTACTTCTTGCCCCTACCCACCCCATTAAACTCCTGTGGCTCCTCCAATACCAGCAACTCCTATTCTTGTGGGCTGACAAGCTCGACGGTGTGTCCGAAGCTGAAGCTCCCTCCATGGTCAGTCGTGAGGCGCACGAGCGCATAACCTCACTCAATGTCCCGCCCGCACTTGCGTTCGAGAACATGGAGATCTATGTCAATTCGGATAACATTGACCTCTACTGGAGCATCCTGCCCCACGGAAACACAAAGGACGTACGGAAGACCATAAGTATGGTCTTGCGGCTGCTCGGCCAGAAGCTGAACGAAGGGGACATCACCGTTATTACCCCTGCGCAAATCGCAGACCGCCTGTGGCGCTACCTGAAGCATCACCCCTATGTCACTACGTTGCGCATCGACGTCATTAATCCGGGTGACGGTCTGCTCGTGCTGAACGCCATCCGCGAGATCCAGAAATCCAAAGAGTTCAAGGAACTGAACTACGACGTCGCCTTTTACGCCGATCAGCGGTATGAAATTATGGGCAGCGCTTTCGATGAGATGACAGAGGGTGCCACTCTCACCGAGGGTAGCCAACCGGACATCGACGAAGAACTCCTCCGCCCAAACCAGAACCCACTTTTTCCGAAGCTTACCTTCTCAAAACGCAAAGTGACCGCGCCTGAGTGGCGGAACACCGAACTTCGGGAAGCCCATATCACCATCCTGATTGACCGTTTTTCAACAAGAGTACGTACCCGACAGACGGAACCACCGCCCGGTAGCTTCTCCATGCACAACCTACTGGCAGAGTACCGAGCCGACTTCGATGTGAAGGACGACTCGGCTACTTGGTCGCGGAAGGTCGTTCCAAACCAAAACGCAGAATTAGTCCCCGAAGATATATGCGCCCAGACACTCTTTCAGGCCATCGACAGCCTAACACGCCTTGCCGCATGTTACTACGACTGGGGCAACTCGCTCGATCGTGTGCCAGCGATACAGTTGGAGCTGTCCGACTTGGACAAGCACCTCATCAATCACATCCACGAGCGTTCCGATTGGGTTTTCACAATTGACCGTAACTTCGGCATCGAATATTTCGACAATCCTCGAGCAGGTGGCGGCTCGGTCAGAAGTTATTTGATCGATTACAGTCCTGAGTTTCTAGATGGCGTCGGCCATCGTCTGATCATTTCAACCTTCTGGTTGTCGGAAATTGAAGGCATTATTTCCGATGGTCTGAAGAAGATGGGCATTCCTGGAACGGGCTTTCACGCCGCGCAGATTCTCGATGTCCTGAAGTCCATCTCAGGTCGCCTGGCACTGAAACTCATTAACAACCCGAAGGACGCAAAGGAAATCATCGGGCTTGCCCTTACACGTCTTCTCCTTCAGGAGAGTGGGGTCCTTAAAGGTGGCATTCTAATCCCGGTTGACTCGCATATTGACTTGTTCGCCGAGCACAAGCGAACGGCAGCCGATTCCAGCATCCGCATCCAGAGGAGCGACCTCATCTACATCCGGGCCGAGCAAGGCAAGCTGGTTTTCCGTCTTATCGAGGTCAAGTACCGTAGCGATGCTGGCGGCGCTGGCGAGGATATGGTTTTGAAAGACGCGATCGCTGCCAAAAACGCCGATACGCAAAAGGTATTTGAGTCGCGCTTCGTTCCCAAAACTGACAAGGATCGGCTTGATCGCGAGTTACAGAACAAGGAGTTGGCGAATCTGCTTCGCTTCTATTTCGAACGCAGCAGGCGATACGGGCTCCTTGAAGAATCCCCTTCAGGCGCCGCAGCTCTGTGGAACGCCATTAGCAAGGTTGAGGTCGGACAATTCGATGTAGTGTTCGAGAAGGCCGGCTATGTTTACCACACCCAAGGGTTGAGCAAGCCAAAAGAGATTTATAAGGAAAACGAGATCTCCATCATCGGCAGAGAGCGCATCCTCGATCTTCTCGGTATCGAAGAAGAAATCCCTCAATTCCCCCCTGCGCCACCTGAACCGCCGCCCGAGCCACCGCCGAAGCTGGCCCCGAAAGCAGCCCCAGGAGATCTTAAGACGAAGACAATCGAAGTGTCGCTCCCTGAGAAGGCGCCTGCCCCGTCACCTGGCACGCCTGCTGCTAAGGCTGAGCCCATCACCTCTGAGATGGCCTCTGCTGTCATCAGGCAGGAACCATCGACGAAGCCGCCGCAGCTCCGCATTCCTCTGGGGAAGAACACTGACACTGGTAAGGTCGTCTTTTGGGATCCGCTTACAGGGACTCCCAAGAAACTGACGAACCAACATGTCCTGATTGTAGGTAAGAGTGGCGCGGGCAAGACGCAAACTGCCGGCGCATTCCTTTGGGAGCTTACCAGAGCCGGTATTCCCTCCCTCATCTTCGATTTCCAAGGCGAATACATGTCAGGCAAGCTCGTAAGTGACGATGGGACGACCTTCCTCGACTGCACGAAAGCCAAAGTGCTCGATGCCGCGGACGGTATTGATGTTAACCCGTTAGAGGTTCCAATCGACCCACAGAGCGGCAAGAAACAAAACTACGTCAAGGTCGTTTATCAGGTGGCTCACAGCCTTGCCAAAATCTTCGCCCTCGGCGACATCCAGCACGCGATCCTGCGTGACGCTATCAGCCAAGCCTTTATGGCGGCTGGGTTTACGCCCAACAACAAGGAGACCTGGCAGAAGCCAGCTCCTAACTTCTCGGCTGTCTGGATCATTCTGAAGCACATGGAGGGGGAAATAGGGGGAAATGTCCGCAACCTCAACCTGCGTGTCCAGCCGCTTTTTGAAACGGGAATTTTCCCTGACAACCGCGACCCACGAGCTTTCGAGGTAGTCCTTGCGGAGCCACATGTGTTGCGCTTGTCGAACCTTGCGACCCCCGAGTTGATGGTCGCGGTCAGCCGCTTCGTCCTCCAGAAGATTTACTTGGACATGCTCGCCAAGGGTCCCACCCATGCCATACGCGTTTTCGCAGTTGTTGACGAAGCACATAAACTCTCCTACGAGGAAACACTCACCGAACTCATCCGTGAGGCCCGCAAATACGGGGTTGGGATTCTCCTGGCCTCCCAAAGCGTCAAGGACTTTGACCGGATCGTTTTCGACATGGTCGGGACAAAAATCGCTCTTCAATTGGAAGGTGACGACGCCAAGGTGATGTCAGAAAATCTGGGTTTGGTCGATAAGCAAGAACGTGATATCGCGCGCCAGATCATCCTGAACCAAGCCCCCCACATCGCCCTTATTCGCAGCAATCATTTCGAACCTTACCTCCAGATAGACATCACCCCCTTTTACAAGAAGAAGCGGTGAACCGTGTGAGCGGTATTCGGTCCCGCTGGTTCCGCATATTTCTCTTTAGCCTTTGGCCAGAAAGTATATCCACAGCTTTCATTCACCCACCATTCACAACTCTGATGTCGACGTAAAACACAGTCCCAATCAGCAGCTTACAATATCAGTTGATTTCGGTACTCTCAATCGGCCCCTTTTGATCGTCTGATTTGGCTCCACCCTGAAGGTCGAACCGGCTACTCTGTCGTGGGCGAAGCCCAGGACGGAGGCACCGGTGGATTGGAGAGCGAAGGTGGAGCTATTTGA
>JAIQGA010000211.1 GCA_020072925.1 Terriglobia bacterium
GTGGCCAACACCCCGAGACTGATGTAATCGGTAATTCGGGTCCCCTTTGGAAGCTCAGCGATAGTACGGGCCATTGCGGTCCTCCTCTCAAGTTAATGGGAAGAGGATACCGCAAATTCTGTTAAGTGAACAGTATTACGGCTAAGGACTGTTTTCTGCCTTCTGCATACTGCCTACATCAGACTTCACTGGCTGGTGCAGGAAGTTCTTCGCCCAGGGCGGCGTCGCCGGCGGGCGCTTTGCCCACCACGATTTGCCAGACGAGAAATTCCAGAAGAATCCTCGAATCCTTCCACGAGGACTTGATGCGCAGGTCGGCGCGGCGCGCGGCCCGCAACGCCTGGAGCATTTCTTCCCGCGTGTAGTGGCTCAGCACGACCTTCGCGAGTTCCCAGGGGGAATACAGATTGCCGGGGCGCGACCAGCCACCGTAGGCGGGGCCGCGGCCAGACCCGGCGGAATCGCGCAACGCCTGGCGGAAGAGGTTGGCGATGTTCCAGAGCAACAATGCTTCTGCCACTTTGCTTCCCAACAGAGCACGAAGCAGGTTGAGCGCCGTCGAACACTGGCGCTCCGCCATGGCGCGCAGCAGCTTGCCGATCTCGCGCTCCTCGCGAAAGGCCACGATCAATTCCAGATCCTGCGCTTCCAGGCGCTTCTTCTCCGGCAGCGCGGTCAGCAGCTTTTCGAGTTCGGTACGCATCCAGAGCAGGTTCACGCCGGAGGGCTTAGCCTCGCCGCGCGACTCGTTGCTGACCTCGAATTTCGCCGCGACCTCTTCGGCCAAGGCGTGGTCAATCTCCGTGCCCGCCTGACGGAGAAAATCCTCAGCCCACCGCGCCGCTTCGCGACGATTCAGGGGAAGCATTTCCACGAGTTCCGCTTGCTTCTCCAGTAATGTAATGAACTTCCGACGGCGGTCGGGCTCGACTGCGGCAAAGACCAGCGTGGCGAAGGGCGAAGGCCGCGCGAAATAACTTTTCAGCGCCTCCATGTCCTCGTCGCCGGCGTGCTTGAAATCCTCCGGGTCCGAGAAGAGTAGGAAGCTGTGCCCGCCCAGCATCGGCATCTGCGCCGCGCCTTCCAGTTCCTGCCGGAGGCGTCCTGGCTCGAACTCGAATTCGGCCAGGCACCACGGCCGCGCGTCGGGTGGAATCGCCGCAATTACCGCCTTGCGGCACTCTTCGTGGAGAAAACGGTCAATCCCGCGCAGGAAATACGCCGGACCCGCCTTGCCTTTGCTGAGCGTCGTGAGGAACTCCGAGGGGCGCATCGGCGAGAGTTTACTTGGAACGCGCGGGAATTGTAAGGGCGAAACTGCGGCGAAATCGCGCCAGGATGATCGCAGTCGAAATTCTATTCAGTTACCTCCTTCGGCGATTCAAAGAATCAAAAAGATTTAACGCAGAGGACGCAGAGAAGAGGCTTTCACAGAGAGCACGGAGGAACTGGCTGCTTTTCTCTTTCTCCGTGCCCTCTATGTTCGGTTTTTCTCTGCGGCCTCTGTGTTATGTCTTTTTGGCATGGCCTCCTCCATTTGCGGTTGTCGCGGCCTTCATGGTTAGTCGGCAGTATGGTTGGGTTCTTGCCGATGTTGAGATTTCAGCTTGAAAGAGTGGTGTCAGTACTGCGTCACCTTCACGACCGTGTCGCCGTCGAAAGTCACGAAAAGGACGTGCGGAGGCGTGCCATAGATCCAGTCTTCCTGCTCGGCGCCCTCGCGCACCTCACGCACCTTGCGATCGGGCGTGCCCTTCGAGGAAAGCACCGCATCGCGGTCCATGCCCACCACCACTTCATGCTTCTTGATGGCGTCCTTGAATTTGGCCGGCACCTTGGGTGAATAGAGGACGGTTGGCGAGTGCCGCGTGAAGTCCAGGACATTCGCGAGCATTTGCTTTACCTGGTCCACGGTAACTTCAGGAACCTTCCCGGAGAAGGTGAGCGTGACTTGCGAGCCGTAAGCGAGCGTGGGCTGGTCGGCGACAACCGGCGCCGTGGGCATACCCATCCCGATTTCGATGTGCTGGTACCATTTCTTGCGATTCTTTCCACCCCCGTTTAGCTCGAAGATAATCGCGTCGGGTTTGAAGGTAATTTTGGTGATTTCGACGGGCATGCCAGGCTTGATCGCCAGACCGTTCGTGCGCAGTTCCTCGTCGGCCTTCTCCTTGTCTTCTTTGCCCTGGTGATCCACGAGGATGCCTTTCTTGCCGCGCGGCATGGGCACCTTCGCCACGGCGATCTCGCGATCGAGACCGCGAATCAGGGCAATGCGGGTGTTGAGCGTCGTTTTCTCTTTGGCAAACGCGCCCGGCGCCAGCAGCAGCAAAAATGCAATGCCTGGGACGCAGCAGACTGCATAGTGCTTTGCTTTCCGCCGAATTGGGCCGGTGTTGAGACTCATCGATGCTCGGCGCCGACCATCAGTACGGAAGCTTGGTCTCGCGCCTTCTATAAGCATACCCCTATTTCGGTTCATCTTCCGCTGCTCCATCGCCCTTTGCGAAGTCGAGGCCAAGGCCGAACGGTTGGCTGGCCGGCGGAAGCTCGCTCGAGGTGAGACGGCGCATGTCCTCAGTCAGGCAGATGCGTTTCGAGAAGAGAACGTATAGCGTAGCGGCCACAATCGCCGCGGAAGCCAGCAGGCCGCCCTCGGGACCGTAGGCGCCACCCGTGAGCCATACAGCGCCTCCAACGCGCGCGCGCAAGAGGGTTACCGGAAAGTCGAGTCCGCTCAGCGGCAGCCCCAGGATCACCCCCTGGAGGAAGTTCCAGATGAAATGCATACCGAGGGGCATCCAGAGCGAGCGCGTGCGCAGATAGGCGACAGCGAACGTGATGCCAACCAGCATAGTGTTGAGTGCCGAGGCCCAGGTATGATTCGGATTGCCCAGGTGCGCCAGACCCGGACCGGCGATCATCTCTTCCGTCAGCCGCGGCCGCGACCGACTGGCCGGGCTCTCGAGCCAGAGCTTTTCGGCGAACTTGCCGTCGGCGTGCAAGTGGGTGGAGAGGATGCCAAGGCAAGTCCCAGTGCCAACTCGCGGGACCAGCCGGCGTGGAAGGCCAGGCCCATTGAACCGAGAGGTTTTTTCTCGAACGCGCTTGTCAGGAATTTGAAAACCGCCAGCAAGGCGGGCAGCAAGAGCAGGTTGACCAGAAAGAGTTGCAGGAGGAAATCCAGACCCCGCGCCGAAGGGCTGACGACTTTCGGACCCAAGAGGAAGCCCAGCGTTAATCCGACCACGACATACGCCGAAACAATCAGAGCGACAGAAAAGAAAAATCGCCAGACCGGCCGGACCAGACCTTTGTCCAGAAAAATACGTTCCCAGTGCATGGAGTGGCGCGCCTCAGCTATGCCTGGTCAGAGCGAACTTCCAATCCCGCGCGGGAGACGCTGAAGTTGATGATTCGCCCGCCCATACGGACCAGCGCTGCTTCGACAGCGGGTTTGGTCCCCGGCTGCACCATGAAGACGACGCAGCCTCCGCCGCCCGCGCCGCACACCTTGGCTGCCAGCGTCCCCGCCTTGCGCGTGTGCTCGATCATGCGGTCGATCAAGGGCGTGGAGATACCTTTGAAGTTACGCTTGCGGTTTTCCCATTCCAATCCCAGCAATTCCCCCACATCGTTCCAGTCTCGGGCGAGCAGCGCCTCGCGCATCTGGCTGGCGATGGTGGTGATCTGATCGAAATTCTTGAGGACCTTCTCCTCGCCGTCGATGTGCGACTTCATTACTTCCCAATTGTTGATGGCGGAATCACGCGGCTCGCCCGTATAGCAGAGGACGAAACGCTTTTCGACTTCCGGGAACGAGAGCGGAAGCTTCTCCCGCTTTACGCCATCGCGTTCCAGGTGGAGGGCGTTGGCGCCGCCGTAGAGCGCCGGGTAGTAATCCTGCCAGCCGGTAGGTACGCGGATGACGATAGCTTCCACGTTGCGGGCAATCTCCAGGATTTGTCCGCGCGTGTAGTGCTTGCCGGTAACGCGCGCCAGCCCGCCACAGAGCGCGATGTTCAACGCCGAAGACCCTCCCAACCCCGCGCCCGCGGGCACCTGAGAACTAGTTTTGATATTGAGCCCGCGCCGCGGCTCGAAGAAGAGCACTAACTCTCGAAGCAACGGCAGGCGGGAAGTGCCCAGCGCCAATTGCGTCAGATCTTCGAATTTCTCCCGAATCCCCTGGTCCTGCGAGGCCAGTACAATGCGCCGGTCGGCGCGCGTCTCAATCACGCAGGACGCGTAACAGCGAATCGCCAGGTTAACCGTTTGCGCTCCGGGATGAAACAGGTAAAGAGGCCAGATATCAACGGTGCCGCCGGCCAAGTCTACGCGTGCCGGCCCGCGAGCTTCGACGCGCATGTTTGCCTCCGCGCTGGAGAATCAGTAGACATACGGTAGACGGTATACGGGAGACAGCAGTCACAAGCTGGAATGAAGTCATCGGTTATCGATCGGCTGCGTAAACAGACGTCTTCTCAAATTAGGAGGCTAACAACTGACGATTGGCAACCGGCTGCAGACGACTGCATAACGTCTTTTTCCCCCGTCTACCGTATGCCGTCTACTGTCTACCGTCTTTCCGCTACTGCTGCGTAATCTGCATTGACTCATCAATTGCCAGCGTGGGCCAGCCGCTTTTGGCGGGGTCTGCGGGGGCCGCGGTGATGGTGAAGTGTTGGCCGTCGTCCACACTGGCCGCATAGTTATACCCCCGGCGATTCGCTGTCGCGAATGCCAACGAGCCATCCTGCTGAAGCTGGTCGAGCGTGGCGTAAGAGCCATGGCTGGCGAGATACATGCGTTCCGCCTGCGCGATGGCCAGTAAATCGTTCTTCACGCCCACCACATCGATCGTCTCCTTGGGTGGCGCGCCTCCACCGGGCAAGTTCTGGACTTGAACTTTGTAGATGTAATACCCGATGGCCAGTACAATCACGACCCCCAGCAAGCCACCCACTTTCTTCATCGTTGCCCTCCCGGACTGTGGTGCCTCTGCTCGCGCCTCTCCGAATCCCTTTCCGGCGGATTCTCTATGCTTTCACAGTGAAAAGCCAGCGTAAAAAGCGCGCCCAGTGATTCTTGCTTGTGACATGCCCTCCGCTTCACCCTGTCGCCCGATCTCTGACTTCTGACTGCTGTCCTTCATTCATTGTGGATTCTTTTGGGCAGGTTTCAGTGGTAAACTGGCGTTTCTTCCTTCACGGAGGGCAAAAACATGACAAACAATGGCTATTCACGCCGGAGATTCCTGCGCAATATGGCGGCTGGCTCGGGCGGGGCGGCGCTCGCTGCTCTTCCCATGACTGCCTCGGAGGCAAAGGCCGAGGCGTCGCCGGAGCCCCCGACGCCTGTGACCGTCGAATCCTACCCACTGGTTGAGCCCACGGCCGGGACCACGCTGGCGCAGGTCAGAATTGTGACTCAGGAGGAACTTCCGAGACCCTATGTCGAGAAACTTCGTGGCACTTCCCCGAATGTGGAAGTGAACCTCTGCCGTTCGCGCGAGGAATTCCGCCGCGAGGTTACTAACGCCCACATCATTTATGGCGACTTTTCACAGGAAGACCTGCAGGCGGCTAAACAATTGAAGTGGATTCAATACACAGCGGCGGGGGTCGAGCATATTCTCTGGTCGGAACTGGTAGAGAGCCCCATTGTGCTCACCAATATGCAGCGGATGTACTCTCCGACCATCTCCGAGACCGCCATCGGATTCATGCTGACGCTGGCGCGGGGCCTCAACGGCTACGCGCTCCAGACGCGCGAGCGTCGCTGGAAACCCCTGCCTGGCCTCAGCGAGATCAGTGGACTGAAGCTGGGCATGGTGGGACTGGGCGGCATTGGCACGGACACCGCCTACCGCGCGCACTACGGGTTCAACATGAGGATTCTGGCCGTGGATCCCAAACCCATTCCCAAGCCCTCCTTCGTCGCCGAACTCCATTCGCTCGATTGGCTCCCGCAGATGGTCCCGCAAGTGGACATCCTGATGAGCGCGGCGCCCCATACGCCTCTCTCCCAGGGCATGTTCAATGAAAGCATTTTCCACGCCATGAAGCCCAGCGCGTTTTTCATCAACATGTCGCGCGGAAAGCTCGTGGATACGCCGGCGCTGGTGCGTGCCCTGAAGGAAGGCCGGATCGCAGGCGCGGGGCTCGATGTCACCGACCCCGAGCCGCTCCCGGCGGACCATCCCCTGTGGACGGCGGGGAACGTAATTATCACCAGCCACACGTCCGCGCGGTCGCCGGGATCGGAGCAGCGGAAGAAAGACTTGTTTGCGGAAAACCTTCGCCGCTATGTCGCGGGGTTGCCGCTGCTCAACGTTGTGGATAAGAAGCGCGGATACTGAGCGGCGGCGGAGAGGCTTTCAGCCATCAGCTTTCAGCTCTCAGCCTTCAGCCTGACCTTTCGACTTTCAACTTTCGAGCTTCGACTTTGATTTCTTCCTGCGATATGATTTCCGCGCCGTGAATGTCATCCTGAACGACCTGGAAGTCCGAGTGCTTGGCGCGCTGGTCGAGAAGGAAATCACCACGCCCGATTATTACCCGCTTTCGTTGAATGCGCTGGTCAACGCCTGTAATCAAAAATCGAACCGCCATCCGGTAATGGCTCTGGACGAAAACGCCGTGCGTGACGCGCTGGAAAGCCTGAACGCAAAAGGTCTGGCCGGGGCCGCCAGCGGCGCGGACAGCCGCGTTACGAAATACGAGCATCGGCTCCAGGAAGCTTTTAACTTCAGCCGCCCTGAGGTTGCCATTCTTTGCGTGCTGCTCTTGCGGGGCCCGCAGACGCCCGGAGAATTGCGCGGGCGCAGCGAGCGCCTGTACTCGTTCAGCGACTTGGGCGACGTGCAATTGGCGCTGCAGCGCCTGATGAAGCGCGAGCCGCCGTTGATCAAGATGCTGGCGCGGCAGCCGGGCACCAAGGAAGCTCGCTACGCGCATTTGCTGGCGGGGGAAGTGGAAACATGGGAACCGGAGCCAGCCACGGAAATCGACGGCCCCAGCGGTTCCGCCGACAGCGAACGACTCGCGCACCTGGAAGATCAAGTTGCGAACCTGCAGAAAGAGCTGGCGGATTTGAAGCAGCAACTCGCCGACTTTCGCAAGCTGTTTGAGTAACCGATTTGCTTCCCGCGGCTCTTGCCGTCAGGACTTGCAGGTTTTCGCCCTGTAAGGTCAGACCTTGAGACGGTCCACTCCGCGCGTTCAAACAAACAAATTACACCGGGAGAAGGATATGGCACTCGAGAGACACGGAAGAGCGCGGCTAATGATGATCGCCATCAGCACGACGCTTTTAGTTGGGCTCGCCATGGCGCGGGCACAGCAATCGCCATCGACATCGGTTCCGCAGGCAGATACCTGCACGCTCGACCCTGATGGCACGGCGCGCGTTACGCGTGTGGTGCCGGTTCCGGGAACGATCAGCGACGAGGCGAAGAAGTTCATTTCTCACTCCATGCCTTCCACCCCGCCACCTTCGCTCGCCGTACAGCGCGAAAGGACCGATGCCTTTAGGAAGGGCCGCGCCGCGGAAGCCCGCAAGCTTTTTCCCGTGAACATTGAGGAGAAAACGCTCGGCGGGGTACGGTGTGACGTCATCACTCCCTTGACCATTCCGGCAGCGAAGCGAGAGCGGGTCCTCATCAATGTGCACGGCGGGGGATTCGTCACGGATTCGGGTTCGCTGGTCGAGGGCGTTCCCATCGCCAACCTGACGCAGACCACGGTGGTTTCGGTCTACTACCGGCTCGCGCCGGAGCATCCGTTCCCCGCCGCGGTCGAGGACACCGTCGACGTTTACAAAGAGTTGTTGAAAACCTACAGGCCGCAGAACACGGCGCTTTTTGGCACGTCCGCCGGTGCCATCCTCACCGCGGAAGTCGCAGTCGAATTGCGGCGCGAAGGCCTGCCTCTGCCCGCGGCGCTCGGCGTCTTTTCGGGCGCCGGAGACCTGAGTCAATCTGGTGATACCCAGGCGCTCTACACGATTTTCGGTTTCACCGGATACCTCGAGCCGCCCCCTAAGGGTCCGTTCGGCAATGAATACATTGGGAACCACAATCCCAAGGACCCCGTGTTGTCACCGCTCTACGCTGACCTGCATGGTTTTCCGCCCACGCTGTTTGTGAGCAGCACGCGCGACTTGCTCCTGAGTGGAACGAGCATTCTCCACCTTGCCTTCCTGCGCGCCGGGGTGGACGCGCAACTGGTAGTGTTCGAGGCCTTGCCGCACGCGTTCTGGTACGACTATCATTTGCCAGAAACCCAGGAAGCACTGGACCTCATGGCGAAATTCTTCGACGAGAAGCTCGGGAAGTAGATGCGGCGGCATGCCGAGGTACGCGCGGGCGCGGGGAAGAGTCGCGGCCTACACGGACCAGGCTTCCGGCCGCCGCTCATTTCGTGAGTCGCGTAGCATTTCATCCTGCTCTGCAACAGCGCACCATGGACTACACCCTCGATACGATGCAGCCCGCAGATTGGGACGCGGTGCGCGCCATCTATCAGGAAGGTATCGCCACGCGCAATGCCACGTTTGAGACGGCCGTGCCGTCCTGGGACTCCTGGCATTCCGCTCACCTGCCCTTTGCACGGCTGGTGGCGCGCGCGTCCGAGGGCGTGCTCGGCTGGGCCGCGCTCAGCCCGGTATCGAGCCGGCACTGCTATCGAGGCGTGGCGGAGGCAAGCGTTTATGTCGCCCCTCGCTGTCGCCAACAGGGCCTTGGCCGCGCGCTGCTCCAGGAGCTCATCGCAGAAGCCGAGGGGCACGGAATCTGGACTTTGCAGGCCGCGGTTTTTCCGGAGAATCACGCCAGCCTCAAGCTCCTCGACCGCTGGGGATTCCGCGTTGTAGGTCGCCGTGAACGTCTTGCGCAATTGGACGGAGTCTGGCGCGACGTTCTGCTCCTGGAACGCCGCAGCACGATCGTCGGAACCTGACAGGTTGCTGATACCCCCACGGGGATCGGCGAGGTGCGGCCTTGAGCCAAGCTCTCGCTGGGGGTGGTGTCGGGCGGTGCAGCCGCCCCGGTCGGCATCAGGAGGCTGCCGATCGTTTTCGGTCGCAGGTCTGCGGCAACGCCGAGTCCCCCGCCGTAAGCCGGGTTGCAGGGAGGGGTGTATGGCCTACGTCGTTTTCGTTGACGACAATTTCCATTACATGGACGAGTCCGAGCGGTACAAGCTTGGCGAGTTCGAAACCGCCGAGACCGCTGAGGCCGCCTGCCGGAAAATCGTGGACGAGTTCCTGCTGCAAAACCACAAGCCAGGCTGTTCTTCAGAGGAGTTGTACAAGCTGTATACGATGTTCGGGGAGGACCCTTTCATCATTGGCAAGCCCGAGTGTCACTTCTCCGCCTGGAATTACGCCAAACAGCGCGCGGAAGAAATTTGTCGCGCCCCAACCGAAAATCCTGACGCCAGCCGCAATTCGTAGGTCTCCACTCCGACCCTCAAAAGTCCTGACCCAGAATAATACTGCCTCAGCATGTAGTGCGGGCCAGGTGCTCGCAGAAAGTCCTTCGACGTCGCCCGCAACTCAAGCCAGGATTATTCTCTGGAACATTGGCGACTGCGCGGTGTCTATGCGTGAAAAGGAGGTCTCATGCGTCTCTATGCGAAATACTTGCTCATGCTTATGGTTTTGTTCGTAATGACGGGATTATGGACATTTGCGGCCTCGCAACCGGAGCAACCGCCCTCATCTACTACCTCCCCGCAGCTTTCCGCGGGAAGAATCCTTCTGGCTGCAGCGTGGACGCCCTCGCCCGGCAAAGAAGCCGAGGGCGCTATTACCATCAGCCAGGAGGTCAAGAAAGTTGACTCGAAGGTGAAGCCGAAGATCGTCCACATGGTGAAGCCGGTCTATCCGCCGGAGGCCAAGAAGAAAGGTATCGAAGGTCAGGTCAGGATAAATGTCGTGGTTAACACCAAGGGCGAAGTGAGCGAAACGGAAGTGCTGAGCGGGCCGGAAGAACTCCGCGCGTCCACTGAGGAGGCCGTGCGGCAATGGCGCTATGAACCTGTGGGTGTGGACTTCAAGGCTACGATTGACGTTAACTACAAGCTGAAACACGAAGAGAAGCCCGCCGAGCCCAAAGCGAAGCCTTCATAGCGGCGTTGGCGGCGCAGGCAGGGACAACGCGCGGCCTGTGTCTACATTGAGCGCTGATGCTGGCTGGTCATCTAATCGTTTGAGAGGAATTCCGATTTAGGGAAGAAAGTCTGCGACGAAACTGTACTGACCTTTTGGGCGGCGACCAACCTGGCCTGGCAAAAGCCTGTAGCTTATTTAATGTCCAGTCTCGTGACCGGCGATTCGGCGGCCTTACCGTGCTCGCGCAGGAGCGCAAAGGCCAGACCCACCATGATAAGGCCGCCTAATACCCCCAGCAGAACCATACTGCTACCCTCGCTTTCATGCCCCACAAGTTGGATGACTTGGCACGCCGAGCGGTTCGCCGGTTCAACTTTGTGAAGAGACGCTGCGACACAAGTCGCTTGCTTTTGCGTGTGCAAACCGCAACAATCGTATTCTGCCAGGGCGATTACGATCCAATCAGGTGAAGAGGAGCTCGCATATGGAAAAAGCGACGTTTGCCGCGGGATGTTTCTGGGGCGTCGAAGCAACTTTCCGTAACATCTCCGGAGTGGTCTCAACGCAGGTGGGATATACGGGCGGGAAGCTTGAGAATCCCACTTACCAGGATGTCTGCACAGACCAAACGGGTCACGCGGAAGCGGTGGAGATCACGTACGATCCCTCCAAGGTTGCTTACGAAGATCTCCTCAAGGTTTTCTGGGAAAACCACGATCCAACGCAGAAGAACCGCCAAGGGCCGGACGTGGGGACCCAATACCGCTCGGCCATCTTTTATCACACGCCCGCACAAGAAGCCGCGGCGCGCGCTTCGAAAGAGAAACTGGAGCGGGCTAAAGTCTTCCGGCGGCCGATTGCGACGGAGATTGTTTCCGCCACTAATTTCTGGCGCGCTGAGGAGTATCACCAGCAGTACCTTGAAAAGCGCGGCCTCGCCTCTTGCCACATCAAGTGAACAGCGGCCAGCGACAACAAGGCGTAGATAGCACGCCGGAGGGAGCGCCACGGCGGGACGGAGTCTCCGCCGTGGCCTGCATTGACCCACGCTAACAATTGGAGGACGAAGCGAGCCGGGGAATTACCTCGGCCTAGTATCGTCCCGTACCGGCGTCTTCATAGCCCCGCAAGAATCCCTGGCGGTAGCGTTGTTTGTAGGCATTCTTGGGGCCATAACTATCGTGATAGCCGTGGCTGGCGTCTTCGTAGTTGTCGTGTTTCTCGGGGCGATAACCCTTGTGCTTCCGCCAGTCGCTACGGGCGGCTTCCATCCCGTCCCGGTAGCCCGTTTCGAAAGCACCATCAAAGTAGCCGTTTCCTCGTTGGAAGTAACCGTCGTCGCGGTCGTTATCGCCATCGCCGCGCCGATGGTAGTCATCGTCGCCGTTCGCGCCGTAGATCTGATTATATCGGCCCTCGCGACCGTAGTATCCGTCATCGTATCCGGTGCGGTATCCATCACGATAGCCGTCCCGGAAGCGGTCGCGGTCTCCCATGTACCGCTCATAGCCGCGGTCGGCGTGCCGGAAATCCTGGCTCTGAAGGTTGTAGCTTTCACGGTACGCGCGGTCCTGGCGGCCGCGGTCGGGCCCGTCGCGGTAGCCGTAGTGGTACCCCTGCTGCCGCGCATCGGACGGTCCTTGCTGCGCGTGTGCAAGACCCAGACCGCAGAATCCCAACGCCAGAGCGATAACCAAAACCAGCGCTTTCGAATTTCGAAGCATCTGTATCCTCCTCCTCGGCCAACCTTGACCGTTGCCTCGCGATTCGTGCCTTGGGCTGCGCGGCGACCAGCCGACTGCACGTTCACACGGTAGAAGTGGCACGCCTGTTGCCAGTCATCTTCTCGAGATATCCTATTGAATAACAAGGGTTAGCCGAGGAAAGTCGGGAAGAGGCTTGAAATCCGCGAGCAGCCAACTTTACCGGGCGAGAGAAAAGTCTTCTGTGGATCGACCGCCTTTCGAACCTTGTCGATTTTGATGTATTTTCTTTCGAGTTGTGCGGAATGTTGTCGCGCTCGCAGCCCGTCCGAGCGCCGCACGTCAACCTTGTGTTTGCCCGGCGGGCGCCGGCGCTTGCTCCTTGGCGAGTGCTAGGGCTTTCTCCAGCAAGCGGGGAAAATCGTGGCTCAGGATCTCGCGGCAATTCCGGCACCGCCACATGGTGTCCTGCGGGTCGAGATAATTGAAATTAACGCATCCGCAGGAGCAGGTTACCTGAAGCCCTTTGCTCCGTCCTTGAATAATCTTGACGTCTTCCGGGGCCACTGGAAAGTTCATTCGTACTTTCTCCTGGCGCAGAGCGAAACTGAACCGTCGTCTGAGCCACTCACGGCGCACTTACTCTCTCGCAGAGCATGACGCGGTCCTGGTTGTCGACTTCACGCAGCTTGACCTCCACCATTTCCGAATCCGAGGTCTGCACCACGCGCCCCACGTAGTTCGCCTGGATGGGCAGTTCGCGATGCCCGCGGTCGATGAGCACGCACAACTCGACGCGACGCGCCCTCCCGTGGTCCACAAGGGCGTCCAGAGCGGCGCGCGTGGTCCGGCCGGTGTAGAGAACATCGTCCACCAGAACTACGGTGTTACCTTCCACGGAGTATTGCGAGGTCGTCGGTTGCACCACGGGCCCCTGATCGATGGTGGAAAGATCGTCTCGATGAAAAGTGATGTCGAGGGTTTCCACGGGCGGCGTGGTCTTCTCGATTTCCGCCATCTTCTTCCCGAGTCGCTCCGCCAGCGGCACGCCGCGGCGCTTGATTCCCACCAGCATCACGCCCTCCAGGCCGTTATTGCGTTCCAGGATTTCGTGCGCCAGGCGAACCAGCGTGCGGTCGATCTCCGAGGCCGACATCAACTGGGATTTCTCCCGCACCGCCACCTTCTTCGGCGCCGCAC
>JAIQGA010000212.1 GCA_020072925.1 Terriglobia bacterium
GCCGTCCGTGCCCGTAATGGCGAGCAAGACGTTGTCCCTGCCGTCGGAGACTAGCGCGTCATAATTTGGCGAGAGAGTTACGGGCAGTGCAATGCGCTTCAGGAGGACGCCCAGCCTGGCGTCCAGCACGTCGATACCGTTCGTACTGGGCTGGAAAAGCAGCGTCCCGTCGGGGCTCAGCTTCTGCCCGTAAACGTAGGACACGTTCATCATTTCCCGCAAGTTAAGTCCGAAAGACGACTCGGCGTTGAGGCTGGCGTCGTAGAAGTAATTTGTTGCAGCCAACCGGGTCTCGTCCCCGGACAGGGTCAATTCGTAGTTGCCATAGCAGCAGCCCGGATTGACTTTGGCATAGGTCACCTTATCCGTGGCGGTGTCGATCGTGACTACAGTACCGTCGTCGTTGCCATAGACAAGGCTGTTATCGGAGCGCAACTTGACTTGCAGATAATTATCCGCAGATCCCGAGTTGGTACCGATTTGGTAGTCAGTCACCTGGCCCGTGCTCGTGTCCAATTTGAAGTAAACATCGTAGCCCGTGCCCCCGTTAGTTGAAGCGCCGAAATAAACGATTCCCGCGTCGCTGATTGCGACCCCGGTTGGATTCACGATCACGCCAGTGAGTGGTTGAGGGATCGGATACTTCTTGACCGTCGAGGCGTTTTCCGGACTGAGGACGTATATTGCCTTGCCCTGGGCATCCGCGACCGCGAGCTGGCTTCCATCGGGCGAAAGAGCAATGCCCCACAAGCGGACAGGTGTGAAATCGGCGGGAAAGATGATGGGGGACAACCATGTTCCGCTCGTCCTCGAGAAGACCCGGATATTACTCGCGTCCGTGAAGTAGTAGAGGTTCCTCTGGGAATCGTAGATCCCCTGGGCGAGGAAAGCTCCGATTAACGGAAATTGCTGAATAGCCGGCAGGTAGGTTATTCCGCCTTGAACTGTCACTGATCCCGAGCTTGATGTGACGGTGACATCCGCCGGGCCGGTCGTCCCACTCGGGATCGTGTAGGCGAAAGCCTCTAAAGGTAACGGTGGTGCCATTGCATTGTAGGCATTTCCATTAAATGCCGTGATTTGGGCGGGTTTGCCGGCGACGGTCACCCGCAGGCCTGTGGGAATCGTGGTTGACGTGGTGGGGCCGAAGCCATAACCGTAGATGATCCCTGGATCTCCCTCTGCCGTGGCCGCATTGGGCGTAATTTGCAGGACCGTGGGGCCATAGCTAAAGCCCTGCGGTATGAGTTGCACTCCTCCATCCGAAGCGAGCGAATAGACATCCGCAGGTCCAGGCGAGCCCGGAGGAGTCGTGACGGAAATCGTTCCCGAAGACCCGGACACGGAGGTCGCCTTCTGGCTTCCAAAGTAGACATCAGTAATTGTACCTGCGGCCGGCCAGCTCACCTGGGTGCCGCCGCCGGTAGGGCCCGTGGCAGGACTCAAATATTGGTTGGTGTATTGAGTGCCGACCGCCCCAGCGCGCATGGCCGTGAGGTCAAGGAAGCCGACGCCCTCCTCCATTGGTCCGGCGACCAGCCCCGTGCCGTCCATCGCCTGGACATTAGGGCCTGTTATTGGTCCGTATGCCATGCCAGTGTTGAGGGTGGTCACAAAGAAGTTGGGGAACCAACCGGTCGTCTGGCCTGTAGTGAGGTCATACGCGTAGACAGTACTGCGGGATGGAGTGTAAAGGGTCTTGGAATCCGGGCCCACAAATAATCCGGCCGCGCTCGAAGTGTCCCCCGCAACGTTGAACATTGCAACCTGGCTGAGTGTGCCGGCGTCGTAAACTTCCACTTGGTTGTAGAAGGGTGCGGGAGCCGGAAAGACGATCCAGCGGCCATCCGGGGAGACAATCACTTGGGCTAGGGAATCTCCGACTTGTACATAGCTGGAAGAACCCGTCGCTTCATCAATTTCACAAAGGGTTCCATCGCTGAAGACACTGCTCACGATTACCCTGGTCCGATCAGGGGTGCGCGTGAACACGCCGATGTTGCCCATTAGGGAGCCACAAACGATAGTGTGCGGGATGTTCATTCCAGGGGCTGAGTAAGTCGTGGCAAAAATTGAAATTGAGTTATCGACCGGGTCCCAAATGGCAAAGGTCTGATACCCGCCGACGCTCGGTTGTCCGCCCTGACCGCCCAACAAGGCGAGGCGTCCATCAGCCATTACTTGCACGGAGTATGCGGCATAGCCAAAGGGGCCAATTCCCGCCGATGGGTACCTCTTGGTCACGGTCATCCCGACAGGGTCAATGGCATAAACGTCTCCGATCTGGGTTCCCACGTATAGGGTCATGTGATCGGGAGTGTCATCAATTCCAAAGGCGCCTGGAACCAGGATCGTTCCGATCAGGGATTGGGTAGCCGCATCGAGCACGAACACACGATTTGAGTAAGGGTCGGTCACAAAAAAGCGGGAGGTTGGAGGATTGTAGACGATCCAATGTGAATTTCTCCACAGGTAATACGGAGTGGCCGCGTCGGTGCGAACGTAGCGCATTCGGAAGGGCGGAGTGTTGGAAGTCACCGCAGTCTCAATCTTCAGGCCCAGGGTGGCGCTGTGAGTTAACGAACCGGAAGTCCCGGTGAGAGTCACGTTGGCATTGGACGCCGGCGTTGACGCGCTCGCCGAGAAAGTCAGCGACTGCGGTGTTCCGGGTGTAAGGGTCACGCTGGTCGGCGAGACGGTGACCCCCGTCGGCAGGCCAGTTATTTGCACGTCAACTTGCGATGTGAAGCCATTCGAGCCGGTGGCCGAAAGGGAGGCGGATGCCGAGTTTCCGGACTCAATTGTAATGTTTGCTGGGGAAACGGATAAAGCAAAGTCCGCGCTCGGCGGCGGAGGTGGGCCCGGGGGCTGGGTGCCGGAGCCACCGCAGGCCACAAAGCCCAAATTCACAACGGTGCAAAGCAGGTACCCTAATCGCGGAGAACCAGGGACCCGGTCAAACGCGGACTGCTTCAGGTGCAATAGAGAGCCCCCCCACACCCTTCCCCGTCACAAGGAAAATAAACGATATGACACAATCGGTCAAGTACCATTTCGACATCGACTGCACCCCCCTCCCGCAGGCGGCTGGTACTCACGATCGGGGTTCACTGACCGTGAGTTCTGATTTCCGGAAAGCCCCTACCATCCAAGAACTGACTACTGACAACTGACGGCTGACCACCGCCTACTTACTTCCCAGCGGCTCAATCCTGGGAATGAGTGCCTGAACCAGGGCAATGGCGAGGGGGTGCATGACTCCGGCAATAATAAAGAGGGGAATATAGGAGTGGGTGATTTGAAGAATATATCCGGCGAGGGGGGCAATGATGGCGCCGCCCACGGCGCCGGCGCAGCCGCCGATGCCCACCACGGAGGCCACGTCCTTCTTGGGGAAGATATCCGAAGCGAGCGTGAAGACGTTGGCGGACCAGCCCTGGTGCGCGGCGGTGGCGACGGAGATAAACGCGATGGCCATCCAGGGGCTACCCGCGAACACCGCGACAATCCCGGCGGGCATCGCGAGCGCGCAGACGAGCATGGCCGTCTTGCGCGCCGCGTTCACCGACCAGCCGCGGCGAATCAGGAAGCCGGAGAGCCAACCGCCCAACACGGCCCCGGGCACTGAGGCGAGGAAGGGAATCATGCCGAACCATGCGAGCTTGGCGATGCTGAAGCCGCGCGCGTCGACCAGGTATTTGGGCAGCCAGAAGATGTAGAACCACCAGATGGGGTCGGTCATGAACTTGGCGAGCGTGAAGCCCCAAGCGGAGCGGGTCCTGAGGAGGGCCGTCCAGGCAATCCGCGGCTGGGATTCTTCCGCCTCGGCCGTCCCCGGCGTCTCGATGTGGCGCAACTCTTCCGCCGCCAGCCAGGGATGCTGGCGCGGGAGGCGATAAAGCGCCAGCCAGAGTGCGAAAACGATGAAGCCCAAAGCGCCCGTGCCGATGAACGCTGCTTGCCACCCCCAACGCAAATATATCCAACCGACGAGCGGATAGGCGACCACAGCACCAATGCTGGTTCCGGAGTTGAAAATACCTGTGGCGAGCGCGCGTTCTCTTTTGGGAAACCATTCGGCGACGCCTTTGATCGCGGCAGGGAAATTCCCGGCTTCGCCCGCGCCGAGCATGAATCGCGCCACCCCAAATGAGAACACGCCCCGCGCCAGGGCGTGGCCCATCGCCGCGACCGACCACCACGCCATGGCCAGCGCGTAGCCCGCGCGGGTGCCCAGGCGGTCGATGAGCCCGCCGGAAACCACCATCATGATCGCATAAGCGACCATGAAGGCGTTGATGATCCAGCCGTAGTCGCTTTCCGTCCAGTGGAAAAGCGACTGCAGCTTGGGAGCGAGTATCGCGATGGTCCCGCGATCGATGTAGTTGATCGTCGAGCCGAGAAAGAGCAGCGCGCAGATGGTCCAGCGCAGGTGCGGCAGCTTGAAGCGGGATGTGACCGCGCCGGGCGCAGGATCGTTCATGAAAACGTTGTGGCGGAAAAGGGCGAAAGACTCATGTTATTGACGATTGCCGATTGCTGATTGACGATTGCACTAATTCCCCCAGGGAGTTCCCTTGGCATTTCCCGGGAGGCAGCAGCGGTCTGACAGTTCCGGGAGTGCAGGTTTCCCTGCAATTCGCACCAGCAGTTTCGAACGAACCCCCTCACCCGGCCTCCTTCGTCGTCCACCCTCTCCCCAAGGGAGAGGGCTGGAGCAGCAACATTTCCTCGCGGCCTCGTCTCCCCAAGGGAGAGGGCTAAGATCTTAGCCTATTTCCTCGCCTCTCCCCATGAGCGGGGGTGCAATCCAACCATGGAACTTAGCCCTCTCCGAGGGGAGAGGGTGGCGAGCGCAGCGAGCCGGGTGAGGGGTTATTTCTCAGTCAAATCTCCTGACTCCTGTCTTCTGTTCTCCACTCGTCACTGGTTCTTGACCCACGCGTGTCGAGGGTCGTCGGCCCAGGCGCCGTAGCGGCGCTCTTCGCCCGCCAGCACCCAGGTGTAATGGAGGTGATAGCCCGGCGCGGCGACCACGGGATGATATCCCTTGGGCAGCAGCACGGTGTCTCCGTCCTCGACGACAAACACGTTGCTGAACTCCGGATCGTCAGGAGCTGTGTAAGTCCAGATAAACCCGAAACCCTGCGCGGGTTTGACGCGGAAGAAGTAAATCTCTTCCAGCACGGCTTCCTGCGGCGGGTTCGCGCGGTCGTGTTTGTGAGGTGGAAAGCTCGACCAGTTGCCGGGAGGATTCAGCGTTTCGCCGGCGAGCAGGCGCTCCGCCAGAACGTTTTCCGCGAGGGCGGAATAGACCGTGCGTTGCCAGTTATCCCGCCCCACGAGGTGCGTGGTCACCGCCGGGCCCGCCAGCAGCGCGGGCGGCGCGGCGGTCCGCGACGGCGCCGTGAAGATGCCCACGTCGAGCGTCGGAGACGACGCGGTGATTTCATACGTCGATTGCGCGGGAATATAGACCATGACGGGCGCGCCGGAGAAAACGTCGTCGCGGCCGCCCACGTTGGTAAAGGTTTGCTTCTGTCCGGGTTCGCCTCCCACGGCGACGGTCGCAGTCCCCGCAAAGAGATCCAGCACGCACTCCCGGTCCACGGTCCGGCCGGAATGCCGCTCGCCCTGCGCGAGCCGCAGGCGCGCGAAATCCAGAAAGCGCAGAACCCCGGCGGGAACGATCTGGTCGAACCTTCCATCGTGTCGAGCCTTAATCAATCGCTCCATAGCACTTCGTTTCCTTTCATGCGGGGGAATCTCAAACTTGCTCGGGGACGCGGTAAGGGTCCCGGTAAGTGCCCCTCAGGAGCCGGTTGGCCTCCTCATCACCGATCACCTGCTCGGTTTCCGGGTCGAAGCGCAGTGTGCGGCCGAGGCGATAAGAGGCATTCGCCAGGTGGATGAGCGCGCAAGAGAAGTGCGCTTCTTCGATGGGGGCGTTTAGATTCTCGGGCTTGCGACTCCGCACACAATCGAGGAAGTTGGCCCAACAGTTGAAGCCGCGCGTTGCCGTAGGCCCGGGTTCCGCGTCTTCGCCCAGCCAGCTTTTGTAAGTGGCGTAGCCGCTCATGGCCAGGTATCCCTTGGAGCCGTAAAAGATATCGCCGACCATGGATGTCGGCTGCTTGGTAACCCCGCCGGCGACTTGCGGCAAGTCCGCGGCCCCTAGGCCGAACCCGGCCGTGCCGATCTCGTCTTCTGTGTTGGTAATCCACTGTCGGACCTCAAACACCAGCATGCGACGCTTGCCGTCCGGAAGGTCGAATTCAAAATTACAGGTGAGCGTGTTGGGAGTCTCCTGGTCGTCGTCGAACATGAAGTGCCCGCCGATCGCCGAAACTTTGTGGGGAAGCTTGACCCCGAGTCCCCAGCGCGCGACATCCATTTCGTGCACGCCCTGATTGCCCACATCTCCATTGCCAGTATCCCAAATCCAGTGCCAGTTGTAGTGAAAACGGTTTTTGGTGAAGGGCTTCAGGGGCGCCGGCCCGGTCCACAAATCGTAGTGAACGCCGGGCGGAACGGGCTCCTCGGGCGCTCGTCCAATAGTGTTCCGGCGCTTGAAACACAAGCCGCGAGACATATAGATCTCGCCGATCAAGCCCTCGCGGATTTTCTGGACACCTTCCTGGTAGCCGCCCGCGGAGCGGCCCTGCGTGCCATGCATGACGATGCGGTTATATTTCTGCGCCGCGCGCACCAATTGCCGCCCTTCCCACAGGTTGTGCGAACAAGGCTTCTCGACGTAGGCGTCTTTGCCGGCATGGCAAGCCCAGATGCCCATCAGCGCGTGCCAGTGGTTGGGCGTCGCAATGGAAACGGCGTCGATGGAAGGATCTTCAAGAAGCTTGCGGTAATCGATGTACGTCTTGGGGGCGCGCAAGCCCTCCTTCTGCATGTCCGCGAGGCGCTGCGCCAGGACGTTCTCGTCCGCGTCGCACACCGCCGCCACTTCGGCGTTTGGTTCTTGGGCATAGCCCTTGATGTGGTCAAAGCCCCGGCCGCGAATGCCCACCACGGCCACGCGCACGCGGTCATTGGCCCCCCGCACCCTCTCGGGATGGGTGAGGAAAGTAATACCACCGAGCCCCGCCATGCTTGCCCCGGCCGTCGCTCCGGTCTTGAGAAACTTCCGTCGGCTCCAGTGTTGATCTTTGGACATTCGGCTCTCCCCATTCCTGAATTGACCCTGCTACTTCTCTTCTTGAAGGTATCGCGCATAGGCTTCGGCGACCTTCGCCTCGGCGGCGTCGCCGTGATGAATGTAAACGCGATAGCGCAGCGTCAGCGACTGCCCGGCGGGGATCGTCACGCTGCCGTCGCGCTTCGGATCGTTGTAGAAATCGTGTTCCCCGAAGGGATTGACGGCGAACAGGCCGTACCCGCGCGCGTGCCAGGTGGTGGGATGCTTGATATTCTCGGGATTATCAAAAATGGAGATGCCTACTTTCTCTCCACCCACCGTACCGGAGTAATCCACCCACTCGGCGCGCTTGCCCCAAATGTTGGCCTCGCCCACCGCGCCCTGGGAGTTGAGCATTTTCGCCTGCGGTTCTTCCAGTGCTTTCACCACGCGGATGGCGAACGTGCCTTCCTTGGTGTCGCCCATTTTCAGGGGAAAGCCCTGGTCAGCGGTAATCGTGAACGTGCAATCGATGGTGCGCGTTATGTCGTCGCCGCGAAATGCGTATTCCTGCGTCTCGCTCCCCATCTGCTTCCCATCCGGGCCGATCAGCGCGAAGAGGGCGCGCAGGGTGCCGGAGTCCGGCCCGCCCTGCGTTTCTTTGAACTTGCGGAATTCCGTGCGGCCGTGGGGCAGCTCCTCGCTGCTACGGTAGTAGACACCCTTGGCGGTCTGTTGGGCCTTGCCGGGTTCCCCCTCGCCCCAGAAGTCCACGCCGTTGATGTCGCCGTGCGCGAAGTACAGGCCGCGGTGATGCGGGTGGTCGCGGTCTTCGCCGGGAATATCCTTCACCATGGGATACCCGCGGGTGAGGATGGTGCCCTGCGCCGAGCGCATCAGGTAGAAATAGGGTTTGGGAGCGTCACGCCCGACTACGTAAGTCCCAAACGGCTGACCGCCGATCAGCACTTCGGTCCGGTCGCCGGCGCGCCGAAACTCCACCGGCTTGTTTCCAGCCGCCGAGAGGGCATGCGGCAGCGCGAAGCTCAGGGCCAGCAGACTCAGAACGGTTTTCATCATCAGTTCGCCTCAAGACTGGGATCGGGACGTGCCACGTACCACGGGCATCTTGCGCGTGCACCTCAGCTCTCCCTGCGCGCTGGTCGTGGTTGCACACGGGCAACACGCCCGTGCTGCGGGTCACTGCGCGCGAAGAGCAGGCACGGATTATTGGCGCCCGTCGAGGGGCTTGTCAAGGCATGCCGGAAGGCGCGGGTTTGCCAGTCGGAGAGCAGAGGGATTGTCTTATAATAGAGCGCTGGCACAGGCGCCTCCTACGGCCGACGCCGAGATTCTCTCCCCACGTCCTGTCCGGCCGGGAACCAACGTGACGGCAAGTAATTCTTTGCGGCTAGTTCGAAGCAATGGCTGACGATAGTCTCCCCACTCCGCAAACCACCAGTGCGATGCTCACCGCGCGAGCCGGGCTGAAGCTGAAGCAGATCCGGGAGCGGCTGAGTATGACCCTTCGCCAGGTGGAAGAGGCCAGCCTGGAAATTTCCGATACCGAGCGCAATTCCGAATACATCGTTTCCACGGCGCGGCTCAATCAAATCGAGAACGACGGCTCGCTGCCCAGCATTTACAAACTTTACTCCCTGGCGGTGGTCTACAAAATGAGCGTCGAGGGGGTCCTGGGGCTTTACGGTATCAACCTGGGCAAGATGGAAGAGCACCGCCAGGTAGCACGGCAGACCAAGACTCACCTCTTCACCGTCGAGGTGGGCGACCCGGCGCGCCCCATCCGCTTTCCGGTTCGGTTCGACCCGGGATTTCAGCCTGAGAAGTCAGTCTTCCTCTCGCGCGTTATCGAGCTCTGGGGTGAGATTCCGGCGGGCCTCCTTGCCACGCTCGACCTGAAAAAATCCCGCTACGGCTACATCGGGCTGGAAGACCGCATGATGTTTCCGCTGCTGCGGCCCGGCTCGATCGTGCAATTGGACGACGCGCGGCGGCGCATCGCCAATTCCGGGTGGCTGACCGAGCACGACCGGCCCATCTACTTCTTCGAGCTGCGCTACAGCTACGAATGCTGCTGGTGTTTCCAGCACGGCCGGGAAGTGACGCTGCTCCCCCACCCGCTTTCGCCCTGCGGCCCGCGGCTCATTCGCATTCCCGATGACGGCGAAGTCCTAGGGCAGGTCGTTGGAGTCGCGATGCGGATCGTGCAGTAGAGGCCACAAATCGGTCTCGCGCAGGACTTGCAGCATGATTTCGATGTTCCTTTCGAACAGCTCGCGGGCCAGCGGATGAGAGCCCTCCGGGGGCAGGACCTGATAGGAGCGCAGCCGCTGCCAGGCGTCCACCAGCCGCGTTCGCTCCACCTTGAGCGATTCGAAGAAGCTGAGCAGGTCTTCCGTCTGCTCTTTCAGAGGCGTAGCCAACAACCTCTCAAAAACCTGCGCGTGAGACTGGCGCAGGCCCTGGTCCACCGCTTCCTCGGAATAGCGCGTCTCCAGGCCGTAGTGGTGGTAGCGTCCGGTGTTGTAGTCGCGCAGGGAAGCCACATATATCAGTCGCTCGAAGTCGCCGGATAATTCCTCCAGCGTCCGTGTCCGGAAGTCCCGGAGGAGTTGCGCAACCTGTTGCTCGAGTTCCGCGTCGTCGGCGCTGGCCATAATCCCTTGTTCCCGGAACGCAGAAGTCCAAGGACGAGCGCGATTATATCAGCCCGCGCCAGGTCCGGATGATTGCCGATTGCTGATTGCCGATTGACGATTGCAGAAGACCAGGAGCGATGGAGGCTTCTTCAATGTTGAATTCCTGCCCTTGCAGTTTTCCGGGAACTGACCGCAATGGCGAGCAGCGGCCATCCCAGGCTGCTCGCCATCACATCGCCGAGCTGACTGAGGTACTGCCATTCTTTAGGTCCACCCTTGTAGAAAGAGAACTTCAAAGGTGTCAGTCGCGCCGTGACACCCGGCAACTCGTGACCGGTCAGATTCAAGTACCGGTTCAGCATGCCCTGGGGATTGAACCAGGCGTTGCCGGCGAGGAGCAGTGTAAGCACTGCGGCCGCCAGCCCTAGCAGCGTCGAGCGGTTCCACGCCGCCGTCCACCAGCGCTGCCAGCCGGGGCGCGTGCCAGCCGCGGCCAC
>JAIQGA010000213.1 GCA_020072925.1 Terriglobia bacterium
GCACCACCTGAACTCTCTGACTTTCCAGTTGAGGAAGAGTTTCTGGCATAGGTCTCCTTGCCCTAACGTATTAACACGTTAGGATCAATACCACAAAAAAAGAAACTCTTCAAATCTCCACTTCTACGTCGCGCACCCTCTGTTTGTGCTTCGCTGGACACCTCACGGCGTCTAGCGCTAAACTCGAGGCCGAGTGGATCGCTACTCCTTCCTCGTAAGGCTCTTTCATCCTCTACTTCCGACCGGTTTATCCCGGCGCACTGGCTACCCGCTATACCCTAGCGAAAATGGAAGATTCCATAGGTGCAAGCGAGAGCAATTGCGAACAGAATGGTCAGGAAATTGCAGACCACACGTACCACGTTGACCCGACTCTCCGGATAAAACTTCCGATGTTGCTGCTTTATTCTCGCCACTTTGCCAGGGTACATGAATAGGTACGGAATCTGCTCGCTATCTGGCAATTTACGATTGACCTGTCCGATCATCATGTAAAGCAGCAGCGACGAGATGAATGCAAACATCAACGCGCCACTCATGAACACGAGTGTTCGAAGTGACATGTCACTCATGGTACGCCTGCCTTGCCAGGAAATATCCGCCGGCTGGCGCAGACCCCGGTTCTGTGGGGTCTGCGATCCCAGGGGACTCTCTTTCGACCCGGGATCGTCGGGAGTATACTCCACCGCACCGTGCCCTTCTACCAACCGCATGGATCGGCTGGACTGAGCCACGCCATCCTGCAATTTCCTTCGAAATCGCAGACCCCCAACATCAGGGGTCTGCGCCAGCCGACCCCCCGGATTACTGCCCTCGGCAAGCAACGCTAATCCCCAGCCGGCATCGAATGGTTGAGGGGTGGTGGAAAGTACGCTTGAATGTAACTCTGGAGTCTGGGGACTGCGCGCATAGGGGTCTTTATCCAGCTTTGACTCCTCCTAACCCCTGTGGGATAATGTTGTTATCAGGACGAAAGGGATAGAAGAGGATTATGGACAAATTGGGTAGAAAGTTTGGGGCTGGAATCAGCCTCTTTTTGTTTGGGGCAGCGACGCTCCTGGGCGCGCAAAATCCCCCGGCAGCGGCCCCGGAGAAGCCGATCCAGCAGCCCGCCTCACCGGCCGTACCGGACCACGCGCAGGCCTACTATCACTTCATGCTGGCGCGACGTTACAAGGAGCTGGCGGGAGTCTACAATCGCGGCGAATATATTGACCGTGCCGTCTCCGAGTATAAACTGGCAATCGCCGAGGATCCGGACTCGCTGTTCCTTCGCGTCGAGCTGGCCACGCTTTACTGGCGCGTGAACCGCGTGGGCGACGCCGTCCACGAGGCCGAAAACATCCTCAAGACCGATCCCGACTATCCCGACGCCCATCGCCTGCTGGCCCGGATTTACTGGGGCATGCTGGGCGAGAACCAAGCCGGACAAGGAACCAAGCAAAGCCTGCGCAAGGCCATCGAGCACCTGGAGGCGCTCACGCGCATCACGCCCTCGGACACCGACAACTGGCTGGCCCTCGGCAAGCTGTATCGGATGGACAACCAGATGCAAAAGTCCGAAGAAGCCTTCCGCAAAGTCTTGAACGCGGACCCGGGCTCGAAGGCAGGGCTGACCAGCCTGGCTCAGCTCTTCTTCGAGCAGGGTGAGTACGACGAGGCGCTGGCGCTGCTCAAGAAGATTCCCGACGACGACCTGGACCCCTCGTTGCTCGGAATGCTGGCCTATGCATATAGTCAGACGCACGATTTCGACAGCGCCATGGCCACGTATGACAAGGCGTTGGCGCAGGACCCGGACAACCAGGAACTGCGTCGCGCCTACGCCGACGCGCTCATCAACGGCGGCAAGCTGGACGCCGCCCGGACCCAACTTCAGAAGTTGCTGAAGGCGGATTCGGAAGACGGTGTCATCTACCTCCGCCTGGCGCAGATCGATCGCCAGCAGGGGCACTTCGAGGCGGCCAGGCAGGAACTTGACAAAGCCAAGAGTCTGGCGTCGGACAACCTGGAAGTGGCGCTCGAGCAAGCACGCCTTGAGGACACCCTGGGTAACGACGACAAGGCGGAAGAGATCCTCAAGGGTCTGGTAAAGCAGTCCGAGCGGCCGGAAGGCCAGTACACCGCCGCGGAAGCGAACAATCGCGCCATCTTCCTAGAGCGCTTGGGCATGGTGTACCGCGGGGAGAACAAGTACGACGACGCGCTGGCGACCTTCCGCCAGATGCTGCCGCTGGGAAAATCCCAGGAGCCGCGAGCGGAAGCGCTGATCGTCGAGACACTGCGCCTCGACCAGCAACCGCAAAAGGCGCTGGCGGAGGCTGACGCGGCGCTCAAAAAGTATCCCGACGAGCGGCCCCTTAAAGTCCTGCGCGCCTACCTGCTGGGCGAGCAAGGCCAGGTCGATGAAGGCGTCAAAGCGCTGGAGGCTCTGCTCAACAACACCCCGGCAGACCGCGACACCTATCTCGCCATCGCCCAGGTGTACTCTCAGGCGAAGCGCTATGGGGACGCGGAAGGAGCTATCCGCAAGGCTCTGGCTCTTTCGTCCAAGCCGGACGATCAGAATTACGCCGCCTTCCTGCTGGGCTCCGTATACGAGCGCCAGAAAAAGTACGATCTGGCCGAAGAGGAGTTCAAGAAGGTCCTGGCCGGCGACCCTCTCAATGCTTCGGCCGCGAATTATCTGGGCTACATGTTGGCCGACCGCGGCGTCCGGCTGGAGGAATCGGTCAAGTACATCAAGAAGGCGCTGGAGATCGATCCCAACAACCCGGCTTATTTGGACAGCCTGGGATGGGCGTATTTCAAGATGCAAAAGTATGACCAGGCCGAACCTTACCTGAGCAGGGCCGGGCGTCTGATGGCTAACGATCCGACCATCCACGAGCACTTGGGCAATCTCTACTTCCAGATGGGTAAGAAGGCCCTGGCGCTCCAGGAATGGGAGCGAGCCCTCAAGGAATGGCCGACGGCGGTATCCAGCGACTTCGATTCCGAGCAGGCCGCCAAGTTGCAGAAGCAAGTGGATGAACTGAAGGTCACCCTCGCAAGAGAGAAGACACAGTCTCAGAAATAGGGAGGCAGGCCGCGGAGGTTCGCGCTTCCGCTGCCTGCGATTTCCGTTCCCACACCTGCGTTGCGCAACTCCATTGCTGTCCTTGCGTTCGCCAAAATCAACGTCGGGCTGAAAATCCTCGCCCGGCGGTCCGATGGCTATCATGAGATTCGCACCGTATATCAGACGGTCGGTCTGCACGACCGACTGGAACTCACGCTGCGTCCCTCCGGAAAGGGCACACGGGTGGACTGCTCGGACCCGGCGGTGCCCGGCGGACGCGGCAATCTGGTCTACGGCGCCTGCGAACTCTGGCGGCGCGCGCGCGGTTTTCGTGGGGAGATAGAAGTCCACCTGCGCAAGGGCATTCCCACCGGCAGCGGTATGGGTGGAGCGAGCAGCGACGCGGCCGCCACGCTGCTGGGACTCGAGCGCCTCACCGGCGACCGGCTGAAGGCGCCGGAGCGATGGGCTCTCGCCGCCACTTTGGGCTCGGACGTGCCGCTCTTTCTCTGGGGTGGGAGCGTGCTGGGTTGCGGCCGCGGAGAAGAGGTTTATCCCCTGGCGGATTTGCCCCCGCGCGCCCTGCTAGTGGTCTTCCCAGGATTCGCGGTGGCGACCGCCGAGGCATACCGGGCGGCGAGTTTAGGATTGACAAAGCGGCGCACAGCCCCTAGCATTAATATCTTCGGTGCGTGGTCACCATTTCCCTTGAAGCGTTGGGGACCGGCCGAAAATGACTTCGAGCGCGTCATTTTCGCGAGGTGGCCTGAGTTGGCTCGTTTGAAGCGCCAGCTTATCCGGGCCGGGGCCGAGACCGCCTCATTGACGGGCAGCGGGTCAGCCGTCTACGCCGTCTTCGAGTCCTCTCGTCAACTGGCACGCGCTTCCAAACTCATTCCCAAAGGCTGGCGGGGCTTTCGCACCCGCACTCTGTCGCGTGCCGAATATTGGCGGAAAATTTTCGAAGCAGTGGCGAGCCGATAGAACGCTTTCAGCCGTCAGCTATCAGCGGTCAGCAAGAAACGCGGTCGCTGAAAGCTGACTGCTGATAGCTGAGTGCTTCCTGCTTGTCACTCTTCACTCGTTACTGCTCTTGGGAGGTCGTCCAGTGGTAGGACACATGCCTTTGGAGCATGGAACCCTGGTTCGAATCCAGGCCTCCCAGCCAGATTTTCAGGCCGAAGGCAAAATCTTGGGTTCGTGAGGAAACGATCATGGCGAAGAGCCTCGGGCACTCACTCAAGGTTTTCACCGGAAACGCCCATCCGGGGCTGGCCAGAGAAATCTGCTCCGAACTGGGGGTGCCGTTGAGCGAGGCGTATGTGGGCCGCTTTCCCGACGGCGAGGTTCGGCTGCAAATTCTGGAAAACGTCCGCGGCGCGGACGTCTTTGTGATTCAGCCCACTTGCCGCCCCGTGAACGAAAACCTGGTCGAGTTGCTCGTGATGCTGGACGCCTTACGGCGCGCCTCGGCCAATCGCATCACGGCGGTGATGCCCTACTACGGTTATGCCCGGCAGGACCGCAAGGACCGGCCGCGCGTTCCCATTTCCTCCAAGCTGGTCGCGGACCTGGTGACTTCGGCCGGCGCAGACCGGATTCTGGCGCTGGACCTGCACGCCGGACAGATTCAAGGCTTCTTCGACATCCCGGTGGACCACCTTTTTGCTACGCCAGTGACCGTGAATTATTTCCGCAAGCTGCGGCTCAAGAATGTGGTTGTGGTCTCGCCGGACACGGGTGGTGTCGAGCGCGCTCGGGCGTTCGCGAAGCGGCTCCGGGTGCCGCTGGCGATCATCGATAAGCGCCGTGAAGACGCCCACGTGGTGGAAATGTTCAACGTCATCGGCGAAGTCGAGGGCAAGACGTGTTTGATTATCGACGACATGATTGATACAGCCGGTACCCTGGCGAAAAGCGCCCAGGCCCTGGTGGATAAGGGCGCGGAGAAAGTCCTGGCGTGCTGCACGCACGGCGTGTTCGCCGATAATGCCGTGAAGAAAATCCAGGCTGCGCCTCTGGAACAAGTGGTGGCCACCAACTCGATTCCGCTGACCGCGGAAGCGGAGAAGTGCTGCAAGATTAAAGTTCTGAGCGTGGCGAGGCTGCTCGCGGACGCCATCCGCTCGATCCACGACGAGACTTCCGTGAGCAAGCTGTTCGTGTAAGCGCGCGCGATTCGGAAAGTCTTCGCGCCAGAACGGAATACTTGAGGAGAGAGCTATGAGCTCGGTACAAAACATTGAGGCCGACCCCCGCGAGGACTTCGGGAAAAACGCGGCGCGACGGATGCGGCGCGAGGGCCGCATTCCGGCCGTGGTGTATGGCGGCGGAGGACCGTCCATCCCCGTGGCGGTGGACCCGAAAAAGATCCAGGCCGTCCTCCATTCGGAGTCGGGGCAGAACGCTATCTTTACCCTGGATGTCCGCGGGAAGGCGCCGGCCCGGGTGATGATTCGCGACTGGCAGGTCGAGCCGGTGCATGGAGGGCTGCTGCACGTGGACCTGGTGCGCATCTCCCGCGACGCCAAGCTCAAGGTCAAGGTGCCGATTCAGGTCGTCGGCGAACCCGTGGGCGTCAAGGTGCAGGGCGGCGTTTTCGAGTTTGTCCTCCGCGAGGCCGAGGTGGAGTGCCTCCCGGATGACATCCCCGAACACTTCACCATCGACGTGACGGAGTTGACCATCGGCCGGAACCTGCGCGTGTCGGATCTGCCGGTGAGCGAGAAGGTCAAGGTCTTGACGGACGCGAATCGCGTGGTGGCTCACGTGGTGGCGCTGAAAGCGGAGGAGGAAGTGAAGCCGGAGGTGGTGGCCGTGGAGGGCGCGCCGGCGGAACCCGAAGTCATCCGCAAGGGCAAGGCCGAAGCCGAGGAAGGCGAAGAGGAAGCCCCCGAGGGCAAGAAGGAAGCGAAGGAAGGCAAGAAGGAGAAAGAGGGCTAGTTGCAGAAAAGTCAATTCGCCTTGTCATTCTGAGCGAAGCGAAGAATCCCCGCATTTGACGAGCCAACCAAATGCAGAGATCCTTCGTCGGCTTCGCCTCCTCAGGATGACAGGTCCGGACACTTTTCAACAACCTGCCAGAAGTTGCGAAATTCGAAACTCGCTGCGGGGGTCAAGCTCGTGGCCCCGAGTTTCCAGTTTCGAATTTCCAGTTTCGACTTTCCGGGAGCTTGTGAAGCTAATTGTGGGTCTGGGCAACCCCGGTTACGAGTACCGCTTGACGCCCCATAACCTGGGGTTCATGGCGGTTGACCGCCTGGCGGAGGAATGCGGCGTGGAAGTGACGCGGCGCGAAGCGCAGGCGTTGACGGCGCCGACGGAAATTGAACGTGTGGAAGTCCTGCTCGCCAAGCCCCAGACCTACATGAATCTGAGCGGGATGGCGGTAAAACGCTTGATCGAGAAGCACGAAGTGAGCGTCAAGGATTTGATCGTGCTGGTGGATGACGTGGAACTTCCCCTAGGAAGCCTGCGCATTCGCACGCACGGGAGTGCGGGCAGCCACAACGGGTTGAAGTCCATCATCGGCGCGCTCGAGTCGGATGACTTCGTGCGTGTGCGGATGGGCGTCGGGCCGGAGCATCCGGTCGAGGACCGCGCCTCCTATGTCCTGGGGCGCTTTCGTGGAAATGACCTCGAAACCGTGGCGAGTGTGCTTGACCAGGCCAGCGAGGCCGTCAGGGTTATTTTGCGGGAAGGTTCGCATAAAGCCATGAATCGCTTTAACCGGCGGGTACAAACCCCGTCGTCGTGAGGTGCCATGCGAAATTACGAAATCATGTTCATCGTGCGGCCGGACGTGGCCGACGAAGAAGTCGATAAGCTGATTGCGCAGTTTGAGGGCGTAGCCACCGGTGCGGGCGGCAAAATCGAGAAGACCGAGAAACTCGGCCGCCGCCGGCTCGCGTATCGCATCGCGAGGCAGCGGGAGGGTTTCTACGTTCTCTTCAAGCTGCAGGGCGGCGGCGATATGGTGAAGGAGTTCGAGCGCCGGCTGAAAGTGACGGATACGGTGATCAAGTTCATCTCCGTGCGCATGGATGAAGCGCTGGAGCGCGCCGAGAAGTACAAGGCGTTGCGAGCCAAGCAGGAGTCCAAGCGGCGGCGGTCCAAGCCCGCCCCACCGGCGCCTGCCGCGCCTGCCGCGCCCGCCAGCACCGAACAGGCTCAGGCCTAAAGGAGTGAACCAAGATGGCAGTCCAGAGAAGCAGCAGCGGCGAAGGGGAACGCCCCGCGCGCCGGGAAGGCTCCGGCCCCCGCCGGCAGTACTTTCGCCGCCGGAAGGTTTGCAAGTTTTGTGAGGAAAAAATCGACGTCATCGACTACAAGGACGTCAAGCTGGTGGGCGAGTTCGTCTCCGAGCGCGGGAAGATCCTGCCGCGCCGGCTGACCGGCACGTGCTCTCCACACCAACGCGCTCTGGCGATGGCCATCAAGCGCGCGCGCAACATCGCGCTGCTGCCGTTCGCGGCCGCAGTGTAGCGTGGGTGTCCGGCGATCCGCGGCCTGGCTTTGTCGCGTTTGATGCATTGCGGAATGATCCTGCGCGAGGGCGGGCGCCGTAGCGCCTGAGCTGGCGGAGCGCCTGCCGGGCGACGCCGCTATTGAAACCATTGAATTGAGGGAGCTGCATTATGGAAGTCATTCTCCTGGAAAACATCGAGAAGCTGGGAAACCGCGGCCAGTTGGTGAAGGTGGCCGACGGCTATGGCCGGAATTATCTTCTCCCAAAGAAACTCGCGGTGGCGGCCACGCCGCAGAACCGCAAATGGATCGAGCAGCAGCACGTTCGCTTCTTGAAGCTCGAAGCCAAGGAGAAGGGCGAGGCCGAGGAACTGGCACAACTGCTCCAGGGCGTCTCCGTGACGCTCACGCGCAAGGCCGGCGAGAAGGGCGCGCTCTTCGGCTCCGTGACCGCACTGGACATCTCCGAAAAGCTGGCGGCGCAGGGCTACAAGATCGACCGCCGCAAGATTCATCTCGACCAGCCTCTCAAGGTCCTGGGTGAGTATGATGTGGCGGTGAAGGTCCACCGCGAAGTCACGGCCACCGTGAAGGTCAAGGTCGAGGGCGAGATTGATCCCAACGCTCCGCCGGCCGCCGCCGCGCCACCCGCGGACACCAAGGGCGCGGCCCCAGCCGAGGCCAAGGCAGAAGCCAAGGACGAACCGAAGACGGAGTCGTAGCTGGAGGAAATCGACAGTTAACAGCCGACAATCAACAGTCGAACCTACCGCCGGACCAACCCGCGTTGAGCCCTAAGAGATTTCCACCGCTTCAGGAAATCCTTCCACAGATTTCTGCAATTATTGACAGCTATTCCACACCGGCAAGGTGAAGATTGTCTTGTGCGAGGCTGGGATTATAATAGTATGTGCAACACCCGATGCCATTCGCTGCCACAACCGACCGCACGGTTCCCCACAACTTGGAAGCGGAGCGCGCTCTTCTCGGTTCCATCCTGCTGGACAACTCGGCGCTGAACCAGGCTCTCGAAATCATCGCCAAGGACGATTTCTTTTCGGAAGGCCATCGACTCACTTTTGAGAAGATGCTGGACCTCTCCGAGAAGAATCGCGCCATCGATCTGGTGACGCTTTCCGAGGAGCTGGCGAAGGACGGCCTGCTGGAAAAATCCGGAGGCGCCGCTTATCTCTCCTCGCTGACGGATGGCGTGCCCTTGGGCACGACGGCGGCGGTGGCGGAATACTCTCGCATCATCAAGGAAAAGTCGCTCGTTCGTCGCCTCATCAACGCCTCGAATAACGTGATCGCGCGCTGCCTGGAAGGCACCGACGACCCGGAGTCGCTGATCGACCTCGCGCAGAGCCAGGTCTTCGACATCGCCGAGCAAAAGGTCAAGTCCGGTTTCCTCACTGTCCGCGATGTCGTGCAATCCAGCTTCGGCAGCATCGAGAAACTGCTGGACCGCGGCAGCCGCATCACCGGCGTGGCCACTGGCTTTCGCGAACTCGACGACATGACGGCGGGTCTGCAGCCCAGCGAACTCATTATTGTGGCGGCTCGCCCATCGCTGGGCAAAACCGCGCTGGCGCTCAACATCGCCGCGCACGCCGCGATCAAGGACCACAAGGTCGTCGGCATGTTCTCGCTCGAGATGAGCAAGGAATCGCTGGTGATTCGCTTGCTCTGCTCCGAGGCGGAGATCGACAGTCACCGCTTTCGCACGGGTTTCGTCGACCGCGACCACGAGAGCCGCGAGTGGGACAAGATGACGCGCGCCCTGGGACGACTGGCCGAGGCGCCCATCCATATCGAGGACATGCCCGCGCTGAGCATTATGCAGATTCGCGCCAAAGCGCGGCGGCTCAAGGCGGAGAAAGGCCTCGATCTGCTGATCGTGGATTACCTGCAACTCGTCACCGGCCACGGGCGGTTCGAGAATCGCACGCAGGAAGTGTCGTTCATCTCGCGCGGGCTGAAGAGCATCGCCAAGGAACTGCACGTGCCCGTCCTGGCGCTCTCGCAGTTGAGCCGCGCGCCCGAGCAGCGCCCCGGCCAGCGCCCGCAACTGTCCGATTTGAGAGAGTCGGGATCGATCGAGCAGGACTCGGACGTGGTCATCTTCATCTTCCGCGAGCGCCGTTCGCAGGAGGACGAGGAAGAAGAAGGGGAGTTCGCGCGTGGCGGCGTAGAGACGAAACTGATCATCGGCAAGCAGCGCAACGGGCCCACCGGCGAGATCCCGCTTATCTTCATGCGGCCGTGGGCGGCCTTCCGAGAGATGACGCGCGAGCCGGAGGAGCCATAATTCCCCCGGCGGGATCGTCCGGGAAACTCTAGCCTTCCTTAAACAACGCCCGTGAATTCGCACACCGACAAACTCTTGCGTCCCACCTGGGTGGAAATTTCCCTAGCGAAATTGCGTCGCAACTATGAGCGCATCCGCGCGCTCGCCGGGCCGCGGCGGGTGATGGCGGTGATCAAGGCCGACGCCTACGGCCACGGCGCCGTGCCGGTGGCCAAGGCTCTGGCGGCCTGCGGTGTCGACTGGTTCGGCGTGGCGACGGCGGAAGAAGCGCTCGAGCTGCGCGAGGCGGGCGTCGCGCTGCCCATCCTCCTGCTGGGCGGGCTCTACATGAGCAATCCCGCTCATCTGATCGAATACAATCTAGCGCCCTCAGTCTCTTCCACCGCCCGCCTGGACACCTACTCGGAGTGCGCGCGGCGTGCCGGGC
>JAIQGA010000214.1 GCA_020072925.1 Terriglobia bacterium
GACGCTCCAGCATGGTCGGCCAGGTCGATTCATAAAAGACCTGGCAACTTTCCTGTATCGCCAGATTGGTGAGCGCCGCGGCCAAGTGCGTTGAGGCATAGAAGAGCAAAGGCCCGCCCGCGGTGTGCGGCGCTACGGGAAGGTCGAAGGCTTCGGCCATATGGGCGATCTTCCGCGCCTCGCTGAGACCTCCGCACCAGGTCACGTCAAACATCACGTAGCGGGCCGCGCGCGATTCCAGCATTTGCAGGAATTCCCGGCGTCCCGCCATCCGCTCGCTGATGGTGAGCGGGAGCGAAGTCGAGTCCGCCAACCTCCGGTACTGTTCGAAATTGCCCGGCAGGAGCATATCTTCCAGCCACATTGGATGGTACGGCTCGAGAGCTTTGGCAATGCGCACGGCCGAAGTCAAGTCCCAGCCGGAGTGAAATTCCATCAGGATTTCGATGTCATTGCCGAACGCGTCGCGCAGTTTGCGGAGGGGGAAAAGCCCTTCCTCGATATCGGCCATGGTGATGTACTCGTGCTGGTTGCGCGCGCCTGCCTGGTCAAAAGGCCAGATCTTGATCGCCTTGATTCCATAGCGGTCGATCAATTCCCGCATGATTTTGTCCGGCTCTTTCATGAAGTCGTACCGGAGCCCGAAGCAGGTGTTGTAGAGGCGAATCTCGGGATTGGACTTGCCGCCGAGGAGGCGATATGCGGGCAGGTTCAGGGCTTTCCCGAAAAGGTCCCAGAGCGCCAGGTCCATCGCGCTCAGAGCGCGCATTTCGGCCCCGCCGGTGACCTGGAAATCGAACGCGCGGTACAGGTCAGCCCAGATCCTCTCGATGTCTCGTGGGTCGTGGCCCAGCAGGCGCTCGGCGATGGTGTTATGAATGACGCTGGCTTCCGCCTCATTGCGGGGATAAGTTTCACCAAGACCGGTCAACCCCGAATCCGTGTGGACGCGGACCCACACCCAGTTGGGTTTCCAAGGGAGGTCTACGCCGGCGCGGAAATACGTCGTCTCGATGCGCGTGACCTTCATGGGCGGCCCCGAGCGGGCCTGACCGGCCGCTGTCGAACCATTATTGAGCAAGGCGGGGGTCGCGAGATAAGGCAAGAAGGTTCTGCGGTCCATAAGTAGGTTTTTTCTCCAACCAGAATTAGTACAAGATCAGGTATTTCAACACCAGAGATTAGTTCGAATAAGCAGTTCCTTATCAAAAGATACTGAAGGGTCGGTCACCCAGAAAACCGTTGACAAGAGTTCGGGCCGTGCATTATAACCCGCCGCTGCGTATCTGTGTATTGTTCTCGGACTTTCAGGTATGCGCAAGGGAGTCCACAAGGCCCCGGAATCAGCGGAGACCCGGCGGCGTGGTGAAGTTCCCTCGCCGCGCGCCACCCTTCCGGCCGCACTTATCTCGGACCGAGTCTCCGCCGGGCTCAATATGCTCCAACAAGCGCGGCCCGCGGCACGACGTGGGTTCGTCTGGGCTTTTTGTGGACACGTTTTGGCCCGGAGGTAAAGATACATGAAATTACGACTGACGAAGATGCTTGCGTGGGCAGGACTCGCGCTTTCCCTTACCCTGATGGCGCCCTGGCTGCGCGCGGAATCTTCCGCGCCGGTTTTCAACGTCCGTAATTACGGGGCGACAGGCCAGAAGCCCGACAACGCCACCTCGGCCATTCAGAAGGCCGTGGACGCCTGCGCGAAGGCCGGCGGCGGCACCGTGTTCCTTCCCGCAGGCGAGTACACGTCCGGGATCATCCGCCTACGCAGTCACGTCCGGCTCTACCTCGACGCCGGCGCAACCCTGTTCGCTTCAACGGACCCTGCCGCGTTCGACAAGCCGGCCCTGTTGTACGGAGAGGATTTGCAGAACATCGCTATCGAAGGCCGCGGGACCGTGGACGGCCAGGCAGAATACATGTGGAAGCAGAATGATCTGAACGATTACTTCATCCGCGACAACCAGCTCATGATGGAGTCGCTGGGCAAGCCGACGATGCGCTCCTTCCCGATGGGCTACCCCACGCGGACCATGTATCCGCACCTGGTTCAGTTGCTCCGCTGCAAAGACATCAAAATCACCGGCCTCCGGTTCCTCCACTCGCCAAGCTGGACGATTAATGCTTATGGCTGCGAGCGATGGACCATCGACGGGATTTACATTTACTCCGACCAGAAATACGGCGTGTGGGCCGACGGCATCGACCCGGACGGCTGCAAGGACGTGATCATTGCCAACAGCACCATCGAAACCGGCGACGACGCCATCGTCTTCTACTCCATGAACTGGTACGGGCCGGCGCTCCCCTGCGAGAACATCACGATTACGAATTGCCGGCTGTCCTCCGCTTCGAGCGCTCTGAAGTTCTGCGACGGCAACATGAACTGCGTGCGCAACGTCGTAGTGGATAATTGCATCATCACGGGCGCGAACCGCGGCATTGCGTTCATGGTGTACGATGGAGGCTACGTCGACAACGTCATCCTTTCCAACCTGGTCGTGAACACCAAGCGCTACGACTGGTTCTGGTGGGGGAATGGCGATCCGATCTACTTCGTCATCCGCCGCCGCAGCGAGAATGAGGGCAAGCCTCCCAAGCCCGGCGAGCCTCCCGCCGGCTCGATCCGCAATGTCATCATCCGCAACGTCATCGCGCACGGAAAAGGCTCCTGCCTGATCACCGGGCATCCCGAGAGCTGGCTCCAGAACATCAGCATGGAGAATGTCCGGTTCTTTCTCTCCACGGACCCCGAGGCGCCCTACGACCGCTCCGTTAATGCCATGTACTTCCGCTACGCGCGCGACCTGAAACTGCGGGATGTCGAAGTAACCTGGGAAAAGCCCGAATTGAGCAAATGGCAAAGCGTCCTCTATTTTCAGGATGTCGAGGGATTGAAACTCGACGGGTTCGCGGGCGAGCCGGCGAAAAAGGCCTTCCCCACCGTAATCCTTGAGCAGGTTGAAGGCGCCACGATCTGCAACTCCCTGGCCAGGCCCGGGACCCAGACATTCGTCAGCGTGAAGGGAGCAAAGAGCCGGGGAATATATTTGGTCGGAAACGAACTGCACGACGCCGGCACGCCTTATCGGCTCGAGGCCGGGGCGAATGCCGGCTCTGTCAAATTGCTCGGCAATTTCTAACCCACCACGCCAGGACAGCTCACATGATGAGTGAAACCTCGAAGTATGCGCCAAACCGACGGAGGTTTTTGAAGATTGCGGCTACCGGCATCGGATCCGCCTGGGCGCTCCCGCGCATGGCATTTCCCGCCGCGGAAGGGGACTATCCCAACCTCGCGCTGTTACGCGCACAGCATGAAAAGGCACGGCCCATCTCCCCCCTGAAGACTTATCGCATGATGGAGTGGGAATTTCACACTCCTCCGGAAGAACACTTCAACATCAACCTGGAGGCCGCGATCGACGCCGCTCGGGATGCCGGCGCGGAAGCCATGATGTTCTACACCCAGGACCATTGGGGTCACGCCTATTACCCCAGTGATGTGGCGATTCGCCACCCCCACCTGGATCGCGACCTGTTCGGCACTGAAGTTGCACTGGCCCGTAAGCGGAATATTTCTGTGACCGCTTATTACAGCCTGCAGTTCAACAACCAAGCCGTGCTGCACCACCCCGATTGGGCGTGGGTCGACGAGAAGGGCGAACAACAAAGGTGGATCGACGGCCAGGGCGAGCAGGCGCAGTTGCGCTGGTATATTCCCTGCCTCGACAGCCCGTACCGGCAATACGTGCTGGGGATGATGGACGAGATTTTCTCGCGCTACGACGTTGCAGAGTTGTTCGTGGATATTTTTGGAATGCAGTTCCTCCTCTACCAGGGGAATGGCAGGAATCCCTTCTGCTTCTGCAAGTACACGGAAGACGCCTGGAACCATGAGCACCCGGGTGATCCTTATCGCGATGGCTTCAAGACTCCGGAGGGCTGGGAGAAGCGGTACCGCTGGCACCAGCAACGCACCATGACCAACATGCTGGATGAGATCATGGCCACGGCCCGCAAGCATCGCTCCGCCACCCTTTTCTCCGTGAACGGCGGCCCCGAATCTTTCCCCGACGACATTATGCAACGGGTCAGCTTCATTTACGCGGAGCCCATCACAACCCGTACGGGCATTTCAATTGGCTCCATCCTGCTGCGGGGCTGGAGACGGCCGTATTACCAGGCCGGCACGTTTTCGCGCCAGGGTTATCTCGACACCTACCCGGGCTCAATCCCTCGAGTGCAAACGGACGCCCTGATCGTGCAAAATGCGCGGACCTTCTTCGTGGGGAACGCGCCCATCGTCAGCGACCTGGATGGTCAGGGATTTTCGCGGCGCTGGTTTGCAGTCGCGAAGGAGAATTGGGCCGATGTCCGCAATGTGGACGCGCTGCTCGAAGGCATTCAGCCTGTCCTTAGCTCGGCGATGCTCTACAGCAATTCGACTCGCGCCGTGCGGGATGTCGAAAAGCGACCGCAGGATTTTCGCCAGTCCAATGTAGGAGCCCTCGAAGCGCTCACCTACGCGGGGCGGCCGGTCGAAAGCCTGGCGGAGCATCGTCTCACCCCGGAGGAATTGGAAAAGTTCGAAGCGCTGGTACTCCCGGAGGTCGAGGTCCTGTCCGATCGCCAGGCGGAAACAATTCGTGATTGGGTGAAGAAAGGCGGGACGCTCGTAGCCAGCTACAAATGCGGCTTGCAGGACGAAAGTCGAAAGGCGCGGACCAACTTCGCGCTGGCGGATGTTTTGGGCGTGGACTTCGACGGCGAAGAGCGCCGCTACGCCTACGACGCCGAAGGAAAGCTGCGGCCAGGCGATTTTACTTCCACGTACTTGGAGTCAGCCGGGCATCCGCTGGCGAAGATGCTCGTCGCCAGCACCGTGGGCTTGCCAGGCTCTTTCGTGAAGCTGAAGAGAACGACGGCGGAAGAAGTGATGCGGTATCGACTGCCGTTCATGGTCCAGGATCTGGCGCACAACAAGTGGTTCAACTGGGGGCCACCGCCTCCCGGCAAGGAGACGGCGGGCACCGCTATCGCCTATAACCGATTCGGAAAAGGTCAGGCGGTTTACATTGGGGTGCCGATCTTTTGGGCCATGCAGTTTCGCGCGTTCTGGATTCGGAAATGGATCCCGGAGCTGATGCGAGCGCTCGTGAGCGCGCCGATCGCGGAGCTGCGGCCCGAGCCGTTTTCGGAATATGTGCACGGCACGTTCTTCTACACTCCCGACCGAAAGTTCATCCTGGTGCAGGTCCTGAACACCCTGGAACTGGCGACCGAGGGCGAGTATCGGGGAATCCGAAAAGTGGAAATCACTGTGGACTCGCGCAGGCTCCCGGTGAAGGGTGCGCGTGTCGTGTGGCCGAGGGAACGGGACCTGGCGGTGAGCGAGCAAGGGGGCCGGAAGCGCATTTCCCTCGAAAATCCTTCCCGCTACACCATGGTGGTCCTGAAGATTTAGCCGGATGCTTATGAGGCTCCCAGCCCTGTCATCCTTAGCGATGAAGTGGCGGAAATGGGGCCTTCGCCGGTTCGCCGGGATTCTAAGGGTAGCCTGATGGGGTGTGTCATGTGGGCCAAGCAACCCAGGATACGCGCATTCTCCAGCAGCCTTTTGATGATCCTCGCCATATCCGCATCCCTGACAGCCCAGACCGGCGCGGGACCGCAGGCGCCTTCCGGCCTCAAGTGCGAATACCTGTCGAATCCACTTGGCATCGATGTGCTCGAACCGCGACTAAGCTGGACTCTGAACCACAAACAACGTGGAGAGAAGCAGACGGCTTATCAGGCGCTGGTCGCGAGCCGCAGCGATTTGCTAAGCCGCAATGAAGGCGACCAGTGGGACAGCGCGCGGGTGGCGTCGGAGGAATCAATCCAGGTGGTCTACCACGGCCGGCGTCTCGAGAGCGGGCGCACTTATTACTGGAAGGTCCGTTACTGGGACAAAGAAGGTCGCCCGGGCCCTTACAGCGCGCCGGCGCGCTTCGAGATGGGCTTGCTCTCCCGCGAAGAATGGAAAGGCCGTTGGATTACCGGCCATGAACTGCGCAAGGCTTTCCGTCTGGAAGGCAGGGTGGTGCGCGCGCGGCTCTACGTCACGGCGCTCGGTTATTACGAAGTCCACCTGAACGGCAAGAAGGTTGGCGAGAACGTGTTGGACCCCGCCTGGACCACCTATCCCAAGCGCGTGCTGTATTCTACCTACGACGTGACAGGCGAATTGCACTCGGGTGAGAACGCGATCGGCGCAATGCTGGGAGGCGGCTGGGCCACGCTGGGTCGCGGCGTAACCGTGGCGAGAGCTTACTACCCCGTGCCTGCTTTGCTTCTGCAACTGACCGTTGAACTGGAAGGCGGAAAGCGCTTCGATTTGGCGAGCGACGGCTCCTGGAAGGCACACCATGGGCCGATCGCGAGCGACAGCGTCTATGATGGCGAAGTTTATGATGCGCGGCTGGAAACGCCGGGATGGGACCGGCCCGGCTTCGACGATTTCTCCTGGACGCCCGCGGAGGTCGTTCCGGGGTCGAGCGGGATTCTTTCCGCACAAATGTTGCCGCCCATTCGCGTCGTCGATTCCCTGATGCCGCGAAGGATGACGAATCCCCAGCCGGGCGTGTTTGTGTTCGACCTGGGGCAGAACACGAGTGGTTGGGCCCAACTCCGCGTCAAAGGTCCGCGCGGGACCGCCGTCCAAATGCGGTACGCCGAAACCATCCATCCCGATGGGATGCTCAACCGCGATAATCTGCGTCAGGCCAAGGCGCGCGACATTTACATCCTGCGGGGAGACGGCGAAGAAGTTTTCGAGCCGCACTTCACCTACCACGGCTTCCGCTATGTCGAGGTGACAGGTTTCCCCGGCACACCTAGCCTCCATTCCCTGCGCGGCCGGGTGGTGCATACCGCCGTCGACACCATCGGGCGTTTTGCGGCTTCCACGCCAATCCTAAACGACATCCAACGCCTCATCCGATGGACGCAGCTTACCAATCTGTTCAGCATCCCAACCGACTGCGACCAGCGCGACGAAAGGCAGGGATGGCTAGGAGACGCCCAGATTTCCGCGGAAGAGGCCATGCTGAACTTCGATATGGCCGCGTTCTACACAAACTTCGTCCGCGATATCCGCGATGCCCAGGGCGAGGACGGCAGCCTCCCCGAGACGGTTCCGGAAAAATACGGCAACCGCCCGTCAGACCCGGCGTGGGGCTCGGCTTACCCGATTCTCTGCTGGACTATGTGGCAGCAATACGGCGACCGCCGCATTCTGGAAGAAAATTACGAAGGCCTGAAGAAGTACGTGGAATCGCTGCGCAGCCGCGCCCCCGATAACGTCTTGCGTTACAACCTCAATGGCGACTGGATCGCAATTGTCGAAACGCCGGGTGAGTTGATCTCCGACGCGTATTACTATTACGACGTCACCATCCTCAAGAATATCGCGGGGATTCTCGGCAAGAAGGCAGACGAAGAGACGTATATGCAGCTCGCGGGACAAATCAAGGAGGCGTACGCTCGAAACTTTTTCGACGCCAAGACAGGTCAGTTTTCCGGGACCACGCAGACTGCCAAGGCGATGGCGCTTTACTTCGATCTCGTCCCCGAAAAAGAGCGGGGCAACGTCGCCTTCAGCCTGGAGAAGGATGTGCATTTTCGGCACAACAATCATCTCTCCACCGGATTCATCGGCACCAAATACCTAATGTCGGCGCTCACGGACACGGGGCGCAACGACCTCGCGTACCACGTCGCGATTCAAACCACCTATCCAAGCTGGGGCTTCATGCTGGAAAAGGACGCCACGACCATCTGGGAACAATGGGAGGATTGGAGCACTCCCTGGATGAACTCGCACGACCACCCCGCGCTCGCAAGCGTGGGCGCGTGGTTCTATCAGGCGTTGGCTGGCATTCACCAGCAACCCGGCGGCGAAGGGTACAAGCATTTGCGCATTGCGCCGCCGCTCGTGGAAGGCCTTTCGCGGGTGAGCGCAAGCATCGACACCATCCGAGGCCCCGTCTCTTCTTCATGGAACCGCGCTGTGGGCAAGAACACTCTGGAAATCACCGTCCCCGTGAATAGCGACGCCGAGGTCGTGATTCCCATCGAGCAGGACATGACGGAAACGACTCTGCGCGAGGGCGACCACGTGATCTGGCAGGACGGCCGGTTCGTGCCCGGCGACGAAGGCGTGAGGGCAGCTCGTGCGGAGGGCGGCACGATCATCGTCAGCGTCGGGTCGGGCCACTACGCGTTTCAACTCACCGGAAAGTAGATCGCACTCGCTTCGGAAAAGTCACTCATGGATATTTTCCCCCGCTGGTTCCTTCGATTCGCTGCGGTACTCGCGGCAATTTTCGTTTTGAGCGTGCATCCCGCGCCGGGCGCAAACACGCCCGTCGCCGACTTCTATGTCGCGACGAATGGCAACGACTCCTCGTCGGGGAAACTCGCCGCGCCGAATGCCGCCGCCACCGACGGACCCTTCGCGACACTCGAACGCGCTCGCGACACGATCCGCGCCCTCAAGGTGCCGAACGGCCTGAAGGCCCCAGTCACCGTGATGGTCCGCGGCGGCAAGTATTTCCTCGAAAAGACGATTGTGTTCAGCGTGGAGGACTCAGGCTCCCGCGACGACCCGGTCACATATGAAGCCTACCCTGGCGAACGGCCCGTCGTCAGCGGCGGGCGGCGCGTTCAAGACTGGAAGCCCTATCGGGGAAAAATCCTGATGGCCGAATTGCCGGGCGCAAAGGGGGGCAAGTGGAAATTCCGCCAACTCTTTGAGAATGGACGGCGGCAGATTCGCGCGCGGTGGCCGAACTTTGAGCCGAAAGATCCCATGTATGGGGGCTGGGCTTTCATGGAGGGTCCGGCGGAACCCGGCAGCCTGACAGCGTTTCAATATCGAGTGGGAACGTTCCCGCGCCGCTGGGCCAAGCCCGGCGAGGGAGAAGTGGAATTTTACGGAGGCACGGGTCAGTGGCGCAGCACGGTGGCCATCAAGTCGGTAAACGAATCGCATCGCATCATCCGCCTGGCGCATCCGGGCATGCAGTTCGATGTGTCGCCCTGGTATATGCCCGTCCCCTTCGCAGCAAACAATCCGTTTTACGTCGTGAACCTTCTGGAGGAACTGGACCAGCCGGGCGAGTGGTGCCTGGTTTCGGAAGAAGGACGGCTCTATTTCTGGCCGCCATCCGGAAGTCTGACCTCGACCGACGAAGTTGTCGTGCCGGCGCTCCGCACTCTGATCGATATTTCCGGAGCATCATGGCTGAGATTATACGGGCTGACCTTCACGGAGACGATGGATGGCGATAATTCCCAACACTTCGGCGTTCGAGGCGCCGGGGCGATGTTCGCGCAACCGACCCTGCAATATGGCGGCGATGCGCTGCATATGAAAGATGCCGCGCACTGCACGATCGAGCGAAACCGCTTCGAGGCCGTGGGCTGCAATGCGATCTATCTCGAGGGATACAACTTCCGCAACGAGATCCGCCGCAACGAAATCGCCCACGCGGGCGCGAATGGCATTTGCCTCCTAGGCACGGTCGAGAAGCATCCGATGTTCAACCGCGTCGAAGACAACGAAATCCATCATGTCGGCGAACTGAACAAATATGTGGCGGGAATCTTTCTGGGGATGAGCAACGGCAACATCGTCGGCCACAACCGCATCGAGTACGTTCCCCACCATGCGATCAACCTCTCGAACAATCCCGGCGGACGAAATATCATCGAATACAATCTGATCCGCCACGCCTGCCTCGAAATCATGGATACGGGAGCCATCAACTCCTGGATGGAACAGCCCGCGAGCAAAGACGCCGAGCGGGACGGCCACGTCATCCGGTTCAATTACATTGCGGACGCGTACGCTTTCGTCGCCGCCGACGGCAAGGTGGGCAAAGTGGAAAGCGAGTTCACCAACGGCATTTACCTGGACAATTACACGAGCAACTGCCTGGTCTTCGGGAACATCATCGTGCGCTGCCGGAACGGGATCATGATCCACGCAGGGAAAAACAACCTCATCGAGAACAACATTCTCGTCAACTGCTGGGCGAATTTCTGGATTATCGATGCCGTCTCCGGCGCGTCGCCGTACTGGAAGAACATGGCGGGATTCATGACCGGTAATTTCCTCGGGCACAACATCTTCTACCAGACGCGCGCTGACGCGGTTTACATGTTCATCCACAACGGCTGGACGGAGCAGACGTTCGCGGAGTCCGACT
>JAIQGA010000215.1 GCA_020072925.1 Terriglobia bacterium
CTATGACGCCAACGACCGGCAAATGCAGAGTGGCGAGGTGGTGGTGATGGACGTGGCGGCGTCCGTCACGGGGTTTCACCAGAACGAAAATTTTTACTACCTCACCGGCTGGAACCAGGCGAATGCCATGATGCTGCTGGTTCCCAAGGCGGCGAAGGGGCCGGGCGCGAATCTGGCTGCGGAGCTTGGCCGGGAAATCCTCTTCATTCCTCCGCACGACTATCGCCAGGAAAAATGGATGGGGCCGAAACTCGGCGCCGAGGACGCCGACGCCCCCGCCGTGACGGGCTTCGCGAGTGTGAAAAGCACCAGCCTTTTTCCCGAGGAGCTGCGCGAGGCATTGAAGGAATTCCCCCGCATCTACACGGAATTGACTCCGCAGCCGGAGAGCGGCGAAGACTGCTTCCAGAAGCAAATGCTCGAGAAGCTGCACCGGCTGGCGCCGCTGGCGGATTTCGCGGATGTGCGCCCGCACCTCACGCGCCTGCGCGCGGTGAAATCGCCGGCGGAAATCGCCCTGATCCGCAAGGCCGTCGACGCTTCCGTGGAGGCGCACCTGGCGGCGATGAAGGCCGTCAAACCCGGCGCCTGGGAATACCAGGTCGCCGCGCTGATGAAATACGAATTCGAGCGGCGCGGCTGCGAGTGGCCCGCGTATCCGCCCATCGTGGGCTCCGGGTTTTTCTCCACCGTCCTGCACTATGACGCCAACGACCGGCAAATGCAGAGTGGCGAGGTGGTGGTGATGGACGTGGCGGGCGCGTACAGCGGCTACACTGCCGACATCACGCGCACGCTGCCCGTCAATGGCCACTTCACGCCTCGCCAGAGGGAGATCTACGAAATCGTCCTGGGCGCGCAGAATGCCGTGCTCGCCGCCGCAAAGCCCGACGTTCTGATTGGCCGCGGCAAGGGGACGCTCCAGGAAATCGCTTACGATTACATCAATACCCACGGCAAAGACCTGCATGGCAATCCGTTGGGCCAGTACTTCATCCACGGCATTGGCCACCCGGTGGGGCTGAACGTTCACGACCCGATGGACTACAACACGCCGCTCGAGCCGGGCATGGTTATTACCGACGAGCCGGGGATCTATATCCCGGAGGAAAAAATCGGGGTGCGCATCGAAGACGACATCCTCATCACCAGCGAGGGCAACGAACTGTTGAGCCGCCGGTTGCCTCGGACGGCAGAGGAGATCGAGAAACTGATGGCGGGAAAATAGAGAACGGCCATCGCGCAGTTCAGAAACTGTCCAAGACTGCCAGGTATCCAAAAGGAGGATGAAGAATCCCCTGAACTGTCATCCTGAGGCGCCGAAGGATCTCTGCATTTGCTTGATTCTACAACTGTTGGAATTCTCCGCTTCGCCCAGACTGATATGACCCGAGGCATTTTCGTCAGCCTGCTAAAGAAATGGGGTTTCTGGAGCATCGACAAAAACTGCGCTGCCGCCGCTTGCGTCTCAGACAGAATGTCCCAATGAGCCCTGGTGAGTCGCTTTCCCCCGCTCCGCGGCGTACCCCAGGACTCAGGCGTGTAAGCCCAGCAAAAAGAGGCTTTTCGAAAGCGCGGGACTGGGCGTAGAATGAGTATGACGAAGTAGGTCACTAACTCCCTTGCGGACGTTCTAAGTTCGCGAGGGTAGGTTTGTCTTTAATCGCGGCTGCTTACGATGTTTGATACTCTTCAGGACCGGTTCCAGCGCGTTTTCAAGTCCCTGCGCGTCCAAGGCACGCTGAACGAGGAGGTTGTCGACGCCACGCTGCGCGAAGTGCGGCTGGCGCTGCTTGACGCCGACGTCAACCTCAACGTGGTTAAGGCGCTCCTGGAGCGCGTGCGCGTCAAGGCCCTGGGCGAAGAAGTCCGCTCGAGCCTGAGCCCCGGCCAGGAAGTGGTGCGGATCGTCCGCGACGAGCTCATCGACATCCTGGGGCACGAGGCCTCGCTCCTGACGTTCTCGAAAGACTACCCCACGGTTTTCCTGCTCGTCGGCTTGCAGGGTTCCGGGAAGACCACCACGGCCGGCAAGCTAGCGATGTGGCTGGCGAGCCGCAAACGCCGTCCCCTGCTGGTCTCGACGGACGTGTACCGGCCCGCGGCGCGCGAGCAGTTGGCGGTGATCGCCAAGGCGATTCAAGTTCCCTGCTTCGCCGGCGAGGGAATGAATGTGCCCATCGACCTGGCGCTGGCGGCGCGCAAGGACGCCGCGGACCGCGGGCACGATGTGCTAATCATCGACACCGCGGGCCGCCTGCACATCGACGAGTTGTTGATGCAGGAGGTGAGCGACCTGCGGACGCGCCTGCGGCCCAGCGAAGTGCTTCTGGTGGCAGACGCCATGATCGGCCAGGACGCCGTGCGCAGCGCGCAGGAATTCCACGAGCGCCTGGGCACGACGGGCGTGATCCTGACAAAATTGGACGGCGACGCGCGCGGCGGGGCGGCGCTCTCCATTCACTACGTCACCGGCCAGCCCATCAAGTTCCTGGGCGTGGGCGAGAAGTACGATGCGCTCGAAGTTTTTTATCCCGACCGCGTGGTTTCGCGCATCCTAGGAATGGGCGATATTCTTTCGCTCATCGAGAAAGCCGAGGAGAAGATCGACAAGCAGAAGGCGTTGGAGGTCCATCGCAAGCTCCAGACCGACACCTTCTCGCTGGAAGATTTCCGCGACCAGCTTCGCCAGGTGCGCCAGCTTGGGCCCATGGAGCAGATGCTGGGCATGCTGCCCAAGGTGGGGATTTTCAAGGACGCCAGCAAGGCGCGCGTGGACGAGAAGGAATTGACGCACATCGAGGCCATCATCGATTCCATGACGCCCCAGGAGCGGCGCAACCACGAGATCATCAACGGCAAGCGGCGCAAGCGCATCGCGCGCGGCAGCGGCACGAGCGTGCAGCAGGTGAACCAGGTGCTGCGGCAGTATTTTCAGATGCGCAAGATGATGAAGTCCATGAGCCAGGGCCTGCTGGGGAAAGGCCTGAGCCGGCTGAAACTGCCCGTAGGCCCCGGCGGGGTCAGTGCCTGAGCGAGACCCGCTGGCTAGAATTTTTGCAGTGCGCGCGGGAGAAGGGACAACAATCGAAGCGTCACCCGCGCGTGGGGATTCCAGGCTTGAAGGAGGAGGATGCTAAGAATACGATTGGCGCGAACAGGAGCCAAGAAGCAGAGCAGCTACAGAATTGTGGTCATCGAAAGGGAGAATGCTCGGGACGGGCGATTCGTGGAGATCCTCGGCCACTACAACCCGCGCCATGAGCCGCCCGAGCTGGTGTTGAACCGGGAGCGGGCGGACTACTGGCTGAGCCGGGGCGCCCAGCCGTCCGAGACCATCCGCAGCTTCCTCAAGACCGCTCCGCAAGTCCAGAGCTAGGTTCTTGTCGTTGGCCATTGTGGTAGCTCCCAGGTCCATAAGTTGCGCAGTGATTCGTTCTGTGAATGTGGCTTCCCAACAGGCGTTCCTGAACACGTAGAGAGCGAGGGGAGGGACCAGATGAAGGAGCTGATCGAAGCCATCGCGAAAGCACTCGTGGATAATCCCGACCAGGTTGTCGTCCGTGCCGTAGAAGGTGAACAAATAACGGTTCTGGAGCTTCGCGTTCACCCTTCGGATCTGGGGAAGGTGATCGGAAAGCAGGGCCGAACGGCCCGTTCGGTCCGCACCATTCTCAACGCCGCAGGTATGAAGCTGAAGAAGCGGTTCACACTGGAAATCCTGGAATAGCCAGAAGGCATTTCACTCGGCCGGGAGCGAGGCACAGGAGGGTCTGAACCCACGATGGTGAAAGACCCGAACGGGTTCCTGGCGATTGCACGCATTGTGCGTCCGCAGGGACGTCACGGTGAAGTTGCGGCTGAAATTCTCACGGATTTTCCGGAGCGCTTTGCCTCACTCCGGCAGGCGTATCTGGAGAGTCCGGGGGAGAGTCCTGCGCCCGCCGCCATCGAGCGCGCTTGGCCGCATAAAGGCCGGATGATTCTGAAGCTCGAGGGCGTGGATAGCATCGACCGGGCCGAGGAGTTGCGCGGGCGGCACGTCTTGATTCGGCGCGACGAAAAGATGGCGCTTCCCCCGCACCACTATTACCTCTGGGAGCTGGAAGGTTGCCGGGTGGTGGCGGAGCGCGACGGCAAACGCTGGGTAGTGGGAACGGTGGCACGCGTCGAGCCGACGGGCGGCGTGGACGTTCTCCACATCGAAGCGCCGCAAGGCGCCGGCACGCGCGAGGTGCTGATTCCTCTGGCGCAGGCCATTTGCACGCGCATCGATACGGCGGCGAAAACGATTGTGATCGAACCCCCAGACGATTTGCTGGATTTGAACGAGAACTCGTAGGGACACGCCATGGCGTGCCCCTACGGACCATGCCGTCCCATTATTATTTGAGATATGACCTTTGATGTTATTACCATTTTCCCGGAATTTTTCCGGAGTATCCTGGACCACGGGCTGCTGAAGCGTGGCGTGGCCGGCGGACACGCCGCGATCCGCCTGCACGATCTGCGCGACTTCACCGACGACCGTCATCGCACCGTAGATGACCGACCCTTCGGCGGAGGCCCGGGCATGGTGTTCAAGCCGGAGCCCATTTTCCGGGCCGTGGAAGCGCTGAAGGCGGAAGGGGAGGAGAAGGACTTTCCGGTGATTTTGCTTTCGCCGCAGGGGCGGCTGCTGACCCAGGCCGTCGCGGAGGAATTGGCGCGGCAGCCGAGGGTAGTGCTGATTTGCGGCCGGTACGAGGGCGTCGATGAACGCGTGGCCGTGCACCTGGCGACGGATGAAATCTCGATTGGCGACTTCGTGCTGAGCGGCGGCGAGTTGCCGGCGGCGGTCCTCATGGAGACGGTCATCCGGCTGCTCCCCGGCGTGCTGGGCAACGAAGAATCCAGCCGCCAGGATTCGTTCGCGGCTACAAAGGTAGAGGATGGCAACAGCCACGGATGGCTCGATTGCCCTCACTATACGCGGCCCACGGAATTCCGCGGCTACAAGGTGCCGGAAATTTTGCTCTCCGGTAACCACGAAGAGATTCGCCGCTGGCGACGCCAGCGGGCTATCGAGAAAACCTGGCGGCGCCGGCCGGAACTGCTCGCCGGCGTGGCGCTCAACGAAGAAGACCGCCGCTGGCTGGAAAGTCTTCAGCACGCCGCGGCGCGTCTGTAGTGGCGATTTTACATCGCCATGTCGACGTGAAGTCGCCGCTACTTGAAAAGATTGGGGGAACAAACATCATGACCGCGCTTGAAAAAGTCGAACAGCAATACATGAAGAAGGACCTGCCCGCGTTTCGCGCCGGCGATAACGTGCGAGTGCACGTGAAAATCAAAGAAGGCGACAAGGAGCGCATTCAGGTCTTCGAAGGCACGGTGATCGGCCAGCGCCGGGCACGCAACCACTCCACGTTTACCGTCCGGAAGATTTCCTTCGGCCACGGCGTGGAACGAATTTTCCCGCTGCACTCGCCGGTGATCGATAAGATCGAAGTTGTGCGCGCGGGACGCGTGCGCCGCTCGAAGCTCTATTTCCTCCGCAAGCTGCGCGGCAAGGCGGCACGCCTGCGTGGCGCGCAAGCCGAACACGAAGCTTGATCGGATGTCGGATGGAATCGGCGCGAGGTGCGCCAAGGATCTGCAAGGGACAACTTCTCACTTGCCAGGAGCGCGCATTGGGGTTAACAATGACGGCGAGCCATGCCGCGACCGCGCGATCCACGCGAATTGACGTGCACGCGTCGCCTGGAGGCGCAAGCCGCCCGGCGAGGCTGGCGCTTGGTGGCGGGTTGTGACGAGGCGGGGCGTGGCGCATTGCTCGGCCCGCTTTACGCCGCGGCGGTCATCCTCGATCCCGCGCGCCCCATTCCGGGCGTGGACGATTCCAAGAAACTCAGTGCCGCCGAGCGCGAGGAGCTTGCCGAAAAAATCCGCGCGAAGGCGGTGGCGTATCGAGTCGTCGCCATCACCGCCGCGGAAGTGGACGAACTCAACGTGTACGAAGCGTCGCGGGTGGGCATGCTCCGCGCGCTCGAAGCGCTCGATCCCGCGCCGCAATTCATTCTCACCGACGCCATGCCGCTCTCCGCGGGCGCGGACTCCGAAGCCTTCCCGATTCCACATCGTGCCATCATTCATGGGGACGCGCGCTCGGTCTCGATTGCGGCGGCGTCCATCCTCGCCAAAGTCGGCCGCGACCATCACCTCGACGAACTGGCGCGAGTCTACCCGCAGTACGGCCTCGAGAAGAACAAGGGCTATGGCACGCGCGAGCATCTGGCGGCGCTGGCGCGCTACGGCCCTTGTGCGGAACACCGCAAGACCTACCAGCCCGTGAAGGACCTGCTGTTGCCTCTCTTCCCGTTTTCGCAACCCGCGTAGCGCCGGCCTGTGCACCGTTCTTCACAGCTTGCGTCTTCTCGACGTTCTACCTTTGCCTTTTGACTTTTGCCCTTTGCCTTTTAACTTTCTAGTCCGTCCCTGCTATACTTCCCCGCACCGAAGCTCCTCCCCGAGGAAACGATGGGAACTTTGCTCCTCAAGAACGGCCGCGTAGTCTCGCCCGAGGATCAACTTGATGGCGAGTTCGACGTCCTGATCGAAGATGGAATCATCCGCGAGATTGCTCCGCAAATCTCCGCCCCCGCGGGCGAGACACTCGACGCGCGCGGGCAGGTGGTATCGCCCGGCCTTGTCGATATCCACGTGCACCTTCGCGAACCCGGCGGTGAAATCTCGGAAACCCTCGAGTCAGGATTGGCCGCGGCAGTGGCGGGCGGGTTCACGGCCGTTTGCCCGATGCCCAACACCAAGCCGATCATCGACCGCCCGGAACTGGTTCGCGCCAGCGTCGAGAAAGCGCAGCGACTCGGCCTGGCGCGAGTGTTTCCCATCGCCGCGGTTTCCATGGGCAGCCAGGGAGAATCGCTTACGGATTTCGCGGCGCTGATAGCCGCAGGCGCCGTGGCGTTCTCGGACGATGGTCGGCCCGTCAAATCCGCGGGCCTGCTCCGCCGTGCCCTGGAGAAAACGCGCGAACTCAACGTCCAGCTCAACGACCACTGCGAAGATCCCAGCCTGAGCGCGCGCGGCGTCGTCAACGACGGCCCGGTGGCGAAACAACTGGGAGTGACCGGCATCCCCGACTGCTCGGAAGACGTGTGCGTGGCGCGCGACCTGATCATCGCGGAGGCCACGGGCGCGCGGCTGCACGTGTGTCACTTGTCTACCGCAGGGTCCGTGGAGTTGGTCCGGGCCGCCAAACGGCGCGGCGTGCGCGTTACCTGCGAGGTCACGCCGCACCACTTCGCCCTCAGCGATGCGGCGGTGGCGGAGCACGGCACGAACGCCAAGGTCAACCCGCCGCTGCGCAGCGCGCAAGACGTTGAAGCAGTGCTCGCCGGCATCGCCGACGGCACGGTGGACGCGATTGCCACGGACCACGCGCCTCACGCGCCAGAACTCAAGGCCAAGCCATTCGCGGGCGATTCGCCCTTCGGCCTCATTGGCCTCGAGACCGCGCTGGGCCTGGCGCTCACTCGCCTGGTCCACACCGGGAAAATTTCGCTGGCGCATCTGGTGGTGCTGATGAGCACAAATCCGGCGCGCGTCATCAACCAGCCGCTCGGTCGCTTGAAAGTCGGGGGTGCCGCGGACATCACGGTCTTTGACCCCAACCTCGAATGGACTTACCACGCCGCCCAAGGCCGCTCGAAGAGCCGCAACTCGCCCTTCGACGGCTGGGGACTGAAAGGCGCCGTCACCGCCACCATCGTCGCCGGGAAAATTGTGTACCGCCGCTCGGCATGATTTCCCGAGCACACTGGCACACCTCTCCGCGCCTCCACCGGCAAAGGCTTTTCAATCACTCACTGATTCACTGGCTCACTGATTCAGTTTTCTTGGTTCTGCTTCCTGGCTTGACGGCGGGAATCCCGGACCTGCAGAGGGGGCAATCGGCGGGATTGTAGTTCTGAATCGCCAGAGTCAGCAACGCGGCTTTGGGCATGCCGAGGTCAACCGCTCCACCGCTGCGGTCGATAAGCGCGCCCACGCCCACCACTTTGCCTCCCGCTTCCTCGACGCACCGCATCGTTTCGCGGGTCGAGAGGCCCGTGGTCATGACATCTTCGACTACCAGCACCGGCTCGCCAGGCGATAGCGTAAAGCCCCGGCGCAGCGTCATCGTGCCATCCTGGCGCTCCGTGAAAAGGGCGCGAATTCCCAGCGCGCGCCCGACTTCGTGGGCGACGAGGATTCCACCCAGCGCCGGCGCGGCGACAACCTGCGCACCCACGTGCCGAAGCTTCGCCGCGAGTTCGGAGCACAACTGCTCCGCCACGCGCGGATGCTGCAAGACCAGCGCGCATTGAATATAGCGATCGCTGTGCAGGCCGGAAGAAAGGACGAAGTGACCTTCCAGGAGCGCAGAATGTTCACGGAAGACTCGGAGGATTTCGGGTTCGGTCATGATCGAGTGGATTTTCCTTGGCGCAAGTTTTATGCGGGCACACTCAGCAAAGCATCTTCACGGCGGTCTTCGAGAATCAGAGCAATGGCGTCAGCAAGGTTTTGGCGACATTCTTCAAGGGTCCGTCCTTACCCATTGGCCCCAGGAACCTCAGGACAATAGGCGATGTACCACTCTCCGTCCCGCTCGATAATCGCCGTGAACTCGTTGTGCATTGGACACCTCTGTCACCTTTAGCTTACACCCATCCGCGCGCTCATCGCCTTTTCCATCTCCGCGGCGATCGCGTCCGCGGCGGCGGCGGGATCTGCGGCTTCGGTGATGGGGCGACCAACGACTAGGAAGTCGGCGCCTGCTTCGATGGCGGCGCCGGGCGTGGCGATGCGAGCCTGGTCATTCGAGGCCGCGGTCACAGGGCGGATGCCCGGAGTCACGATGAGGAATTGCGGCCCACAGGCGCGGCGGATGGCGGCAATCTCCCGCGCCGAAGCCACCACGCCATCCAGCCCTGCCGATTGCGCCAGGCGCGCCAATCGCACCACCGCTTCCTCGGGAGTGCCGGTGATACCCATTTCATCAAGGTCCTGAGCGGATAAGCTGGTGAGCACGGTCACGGCCAGCACGTGCGTGCGCGCCGCGTCGTGGCCATGCGAGGCTGAACGCGCGCCTTCCAGCGCCGCTTCCATCATCTTCCGCCCGCCGGAAGCGTGGACGTTCACCAGGCTGACGCCGATCTGCGCGGCTTCGCGCGCCGCCGCGCGCACGGTGTTGGGGATATCGTGGAATTTCAGATCGAGAAAAACCTTCTCGCGCATCGCGACCAAGTACCGCGCGAGCACCGGCCCTTCCGCCGTGAACAGCTCCGAGCCGACTTTGTACATCCCCACATGCCCACGCAGCTTCTCCGCCAGGAGCGCCGCCGCCTCGGCACTGGGAACGTCGAGCGCCACAATTAGCTTTTCAGTTGCTGATATCATGCCTACCCTTTCTGAAATCTCAAATCTGAAATTTCAAATTTCGAATCGGCGCTACTCGCGTGACCGTTCAGCACAACGGCCTCAGCGGCTACAGCCGATTCAATTCCGCCGCTCCCATTGTAGGGGAAGCCCGCCAAATCGTGGAAGGAAAAATCGAGAGGACGAGAGCGTGGCAGTGCAGACTTGCCGCGGTTATTCCTCCGCTCCATCCCCTGCCCCGAACAGCTTCCGGAAATCTTCCGAAGCCTTCCGCAATTCCAGCCAGTCGAAGAACAAATCCGGCGTCTCCAGCCAGACATGAAACCAATGGGCGATGTCCAGCTTTTCCTGACGTTTCTTTTCCCGCCGCAGAATCTCCGCTGGAACGTGCAGCGGTTTGGGATCTAGGGGCGGCTTGGCCGCTGGATGCGTATATGACTCAAACCGCATACGATTGCCCCGCATCAACCCCAGCGCATCCTGGTAAACGTCCATGTCCTTGCGCACCGGAATGAGAACGTCGATCCCGTAATCCTTTTTGCAGCGACCGATCTCTGCACCCTCCAGAAAACCCCGGTCCAGAATCAACCGCTTCATCACTCCCCGGCCATGGTGCTCGACAAAGGCTTCCACAAGGCGGTAAAGAAGCGGGGCTTCGTGGTCCTGACCGGCAGTGACCACCAGCCCCGCATAGAGAAAAAACTCGGCGGCCCAGTTCGTATGAATCAGGCTG
>JAIQGA010000216.1 GCA_020072925.1 Terriglobia bacterium
ACTTTCGCAGGATTATGGGCTACCGGGATCTGTGGATGCTAAAGGCTGCCTTGAACCAGAACAGCGTGCTGGTTCATCAGGAGGTGGCGTAGAATGAATCGGACCGTCGTTCACCTCCAACGATTCGCGGGACACCCTCCGGGGAGAGGGCAAGGGGCCACTTCTAGCACGCAACGAAGCCCGATTCTACCCGAACCGGGTCAGAGAACCGTCGCTCTACCTCCAACGGAAATCAGGACACCTTCCATTTCCAGCGAATTCCTCTCAGCGTCCCCCCAATGCTGGGACACATCGCGATGACAGGATCGCCGATCCATCTCCGGGTTAAAGACGGGGAATCTCCAATACCCGCGGAATCCTTTGCGGCGCCAGGAGATCACCGTCTCCGGTTTCACGATCGCCAGCGCCGAGCGCCATTGCGACCAGATGCGGGACAGCCAAACCCAGAGCAGGCGATCGGCAGAGTTTAGACGAAGTCGGCCGCGCGGAGACCTCTTGAGGACAGATAGTTGGTGACGAAGGGGCAGGATTTCAATGGTAGACTGTCTCACTTCAATTGGTACAAGATCTCGGGCAGGTCACTTCTTCAGTTGCACCAATAATCCTCAACACACTCGCCGGACAGAGCCACCAAGATCAAATCCGAACCGAATTGCCAAACTTGGAGTTAGGTATGGCTAATAGCTGGGCAGCTGCCTGACCCGGATCAACTTTTCACGCGTCCTCTATATATACATGCTGGCGGCACTTGCACACTCGTCCACCGTCCGAGAGAACCGTCCACTCCTCAGAGCAATTCCTAGCGCAGGTCAGGCTCTCCATTCAGGCTGATGCGAAAGCGAATCGCACCAGATTTCGGCGCGAGGGAGAATTTGGCGAACCACAGGATTCCGCACGTTCTGATCTCCAGGCATTCCGCTGTCTCGTTCTGGCTGCAGACGTCCCCGCAAGCTGGCCGCTCACGTTAGTCCCTTCTCGCCGAGCAACTTCCGAAGTCTATCGAGATCTCCTCCGGCCTCTTTGCAGACTTCGCTGACCTCCGAATAGCTGTGCTCTTTCGCGAGGCGCGTCAGGAAAGGCACAATCGTGTCCGAGTTTTTGCGATTTCTTTCCGCATTGATTTCGAGGCCGTCAACGCACTTCTCCTGAAAGGTGGTTGCCGCTTTGTCGATAAGACTCATGGAGTCCAGGATATTAAAAACAATGACGCTTTCCCAAACGTTGAGATCCAGTTCCCCGTGGTCCAAGGCCAACACACAGGCTGCATGCATCCCGATCACTTGAAAACAGAGTTGAATCAAGAACTCGGGAATCACCGGGTTCACTTTACCAGGCATGGCGGACGACCCAGCCTGGACCGGGGGTAGGCAAATCTCTCCGAAGCCGGTTTCCGGACCCGAGCCGAGCAACCGAAAGTCTTTCCCCATCTTTACCAGCCCTCGGGCCAAGGATTCCAACTCCGAGGAAACGGAGATAAGGTCGTCAGGACTTTGGGCAGTGAGAAAGAGATTCTCCGCCCTCATATACCTGCCGTCTCCAGAATGCTTTCGCAATTCCTCTATGACGGAAGCGAAATAATCCGGTGGAACATCATCCGCCCGGCCGACAATCGTCCCCCCGAGATTGACAACGTGCAGACTATCCACGGCCTCGCTCAACCTCGCAATGGATCGGCCCACATAGGCCGCATAAGCCCCAAATAGATCAGAGAATGTGATATCGACTGCGTCCTGTAGGCAGGTTCTTGCAATCCGGCGAACGTTCGCCCAGCGCTGCCCCGCACGGAACAGTGACGCGGAAAGCTTGCGCAGCGCCTGCTCCAATGACGGCCATTTGATTAGAACGGAGATGTGACATGCCGTCGGGTATACGTCGTTGGTAGATTGATGCCGGTTCACATCATCGTTAGGGTGGACAATTCGGTAGGCGCCTCGCTGGCCGCCGAGAGATTCCTCAGCCAGATTTGCCAACACCTCATTGGCATTCATGTTGGCCGAAGTCCCGCCGCCCCCGTGCAGACCGTGAACGGGAAACTGATCCGCGTATGCCCCTTCACGAATGGCTACGGCGGCGGACTCAATGGCGGCCGCCTTTTTCCCTTCCAAGTACCCGCCGCTCGAGTTGGTGCTCGCGGCTGCCATCTTAATGATCATCAGAGACTGGATCATTTCGGGGTAGTCGCCGATGCTCTTTTGCCCAGCCAGCGGGAAGTTCTGAATTGCACGCTGCGTATGCGCACCATAAAGGGCAAAGGCAGGAACTTCGATTTCACCCAAGAGATCTCTTTCAATCCTGATTACCGGTCTTTCCATTGCAATAACCTCCTCAACCAGACGTATTACACCAAGGCAATGGGTCCGAGCCTTTAGACAAGTCGGATTAAGAAAGTCTACCCAGAGCCTGGGGCTGTGAAACTAAAGTTGGTCAATCCAACAGGCTACTAGCGTCTGGACATAAGTCTGTTCACCGAAAGCTGCCTTTGGAAGATTTTCTGTCACCGTGCCAGCCGGAATTTCCCTTTTGGTCTATCAGCCAACCGGTAGTGTAAATCTGACCGCCTCTGCGTACAACACACCCCATGTCCCGCTTCAGCGGAAATGAGACCTGTAGTTGAAGATGTCTAAGCTATAGTTTTTGCCCCGGTTCACCCCTCAACCCGTGCTAGATTGGGCGGTTTTGAGAAGAAGTTCAGAATTGCCAGATTCAGGATTACTCCAGCCGGTATTTTCGGACTGCCTCCTCGGGAGGAAGTTGGCGCTTCACGACGTCGCACAGTGCTTGCTGGAAGGCCTTCGGGTTCGGGACCTGAAGAGCATTGCGTCCGAACACGACACCCCCCGCACCGGCTGCCACTTCGTCGGCGGCTAACTGCAAAGCAGCGCGTTGAGTTGGCGACTTCGCAGCCCCTAGACCCAACACTGGGACTGGCGAAGCATCAGTCACCGCACGGAAGTTGTGAGTGTAGAACGTCTTGATCAGATCCGCCCCTAATTCAGCGATGATTCGCGTCCCTGTGTACACTTGGGCGTGCAATTTATCAGGCTCCAGACCCTCCCCATGGACCGGGAAGTATTCACCAATGACTGGCATGCCCAATTTCTTGGCCTCTCGGCAGACCTGCCGAAATACCGCAACATTATGCGCATCATTGGCTTCGCTGCCAGTTTCTAGCGTCAGCGAAACCAGGGCCACGTCTGCCCCTAATCCCAACGCTTCGACTGGCGAGAAAGCTGGTACCGTAGCCCCCTGCCGATAATTCCACTTGGAGCAATAGGTTGTGCTCCAATTCAAGCGCACGACAGCCAAGGGGGCGCCCTTGTAGTTGAACGCATCCTGACAGTGGGGAAGCATCGCCGGCGAAAGTAATATGCCGTCAACGCAGGAGGCCACGTTGCGCGCCGTCTCCGTCAGATTGGTCATGCCCTCCATGGGTCCATCAAAAAGACAGTGGTCCATGGCCACTATCACTATGCGCTCATTGCGATTGCAGAGGCGCTGCAGGCGGATGTTAGGCATTTTCTCACACTCCTCAACCTCTACGATCTACTCCAGAGTGACCACCCGGGACTGACGATGAGACTCCAAAGCGGCGGTGAAAAGGTCGTGGGTCAGGGTGGTTTCCTCAGGGGTGACGCAGCCCGCAAAAAGCTTTGGCGGTTTGCCTGTTGCCAATTCCACGACAAACGCCGCCCACATCTGCAGGATCGCATCTGAAAATCCGAACTCAAAGATTCCGCCGGTGATGGTCTTGAAGGCGGTCTCCTGGCCCATATCGAATTGTTGCCAAGACTGCTCGCCCCCGCGATACTCCAACAATTCCAGACGGCGCGGGTTCCTAGTACTAAAACGTGCCGAAACCTTCGTTCCGTAGATTTCGAGGTACCAGGTGTTTTTCTCTCCCGGAGCGATCCTTTTGGTCTTGATCGTCAGGGGAAACACTCCCCCGCTGCTGCCTCGGCACTCGGCCTCACAAAGTAGCGTGGCGTTATCCCAAGTGCGGCACGGAGCTACGCCTCCTTTTCCGTCGGGACGCTCAGTGACTATCTTGGAGAGAACCGCCCGCACGTTCCGGGGGCGCCATCCCGCCCGTAAGGGAACGTGGCAGGCATGCATTCCCAAGTCCCCCATGCATCCGTATTCCCCATTGAACTCGATCTGCCGCTTCCAGTTGATCGGCTTCTGGGGATCGAGATCGCTAGAGTGAACGAATCCACTATTGACTTCGATGATCCGCCCGAAAGCTTCTCGCTCAATCAAGTCCCCGATTCTTTGCACGCAGGGGAAGAAGGGAAATTCGGACGAACACCGCACGAGCAACTCCGGGTGCCTGCTTATTGTCGACAGGATGGCGCGGTTGGCCGGCTGGTCGATGCCAAAGGGCTTCTCGCCCATCAGGTGTTTGCCCGCTTGTACGGTCGCGCAATAGAACTTTTGATGTAAGTGGTGCGGAACAGCGCAGTAGACCGCTTCCACCTCGGGATTGGCCAGGAGATCCTTATAGTCACTCGTTACCTGGCGGAGGGAGGAGAAGTTTTCCTTATACCACCGTGCCAGATCCGCCTGGCTTGAGTCGAAAAGATCGCAAATAGCCACCAGTTCGGGGCGTGCTGGCATATCTGTCAAGTGGCACCAGCGTGCAAGAGCACTAGCAAACTCGCGCCCCATCAAACCACAACCAATCAAGCCGAACCGAATTCTCCTCATAACTACCTTGACACTGTCCGCCCATCGCTGCACGCTCAACGCGAGTAGCCGAAGTGTTGTTCCGCCCTCCCAATTGCATCGTCAATGATATCCATACACTTCGCCGCCACATCCAAATCCATCACAATCGGCGGACTCATCCGCAAAATGTGGCCGGCGGGAATCCAGGCCAAGCCATTTCGGAACGCTTCCTTGTAGATGAACTCACCTGCCTCGGCAAAGGGTTCCTTGCTGATTCGGTCCTTCACCAATTCCACACCCATCAAACATCCTTTGCAGCGCACATCGCCCACGATCGGGTGGTCAGACATCATCTGCGCCAGGCGCTTAAGGAAGTACCCCTCAAGTCGGAGTGCATTCTCTAATAACCCCTCCTCTTCGATTGCCTCGATCGAAGCCAAGGCGGCAGCGCAAGCCATGGGATTCCCTCCGTAACTCGTGGAAGCACTGATGTGCTCCACACTGGCGGAATAAGGCTCTCGCACTACCATGGCGGTCACGGGAAATCCGTTGCCAAACCCCTTCCCCAGTGTCACGACATCTGGCAAGGTGTTCCAATGTTCCATCGCCAAAAACTTCCCTGTACGCCCCATGCACGTCAGAACCTCGTCAGCCATAAAGAGGATTCCCCGCGCGTCACACCATAGCCGAAGCTTGGGGAAGAAATCATCGGGAGGGAAGATTGATCCCGCCCACCCTTGAATCGGCTCCAGGACAATTCCGGCAACCTGCCCGGTTGTACCTTGGGTGATAAATTCATCGTAAAAGCTCAAATAAGCATCCGTGTCAATGGAGCCATCCGCCTTCTTGAACCAAGGCCGGTATGGATTCGGACGCGGTAACATGTAAAAGCCCGCCGCACGCGTGGCCCCGTTCACCGGCTTCATGCGGGCCAAGCTCACTGCATGGCCGGTTTTGCCGTGAAAATCGCCATAGCAAGATAAGAACTCGTGCTTATGGGTTGCCGCCCGGCAGACCCGCAATCCCGCCTCGACCGCGGTCGTCCCATTGTCATAGAGTTGTACCCCGGCCAGGTCCCCTGGCAATATCTGCTTGAGTTTCTCGAGTAGCTTGAGCTTCACCGGCGTCGTGAAGTCGTGGCAGTTCATCAGTTGGCTCGCGGCCTCCTGCACGGCGGCGGTGACTTTAGGGTGACAGTGCCCCAGGGTCGTCACATAAATGCCAGAGGAAAAATCCAGATAGACGTTTCCATCCACGTCCGTGAGGGTACACCCATAACCTCTCTCAAAGACTACCGGGAATAACGTCACCTGGCTGGAGTAGCCCTTCATAATTGTTGCCGCACGGCGGTGCATCTCCTGCGACCTTGGACCCGGCACTTCGTCACTGACTCTATGCGGAACTCTCTTTAGGTCAACCCTTGCCCATTCAATAGAGGATGCGGCATGGACTATCGTCATGGTTTCGGTCCCTTCTTGGTGAAACTGTCGGCGGCATTGTTACAACCCAGCCTACACCTGGTCAGTCTCGCGGCAACCCAGCCTTTGTGGACCCTCAGACTACAGAACATGTTTTCTCCGCGCGTACGGAAGGCACCAGAGAAATCCGTTGAAGGCTAGCAGCGGTCCGTCCGTTTTGCGCCACCTCTGCCCAACCCGAACGTAACTCCGATATGTGGAGACCTTCGGCACCTGCGGGTCTCAGTCCCTCGCGATCTTTCGCGCGTCCTGCCCGGCCCGCCACGAGCAGGGCCTGCAAGTCGTCTCAGGCGAGTCAAGATTGAACACACTAAACTATCTTATTGAACAATACATTCAGTACGGCCAAAACTCAAGCGCCTTTTTGTCCGCCGACGACAGGTCGCCACCCGCACCTTCCCAGGACGGCAAATACCAGGACTGAGTTACCTCTTTAGGACGCAAGCTGCGAATACAAACTGTTCACTTGGTGGAGGTGAAGACTCGTCGCCAGGAACTAGGACATGTCCCCCGTCGACCGCAGACGGTCGTGTTAATACGCTGCGGTGTGATTCACCCCGCTGGCCTGCATGCCCTCACCGCGCGGCGCACTTTCACCGTTTGGGAACTCGAATAATCGTCTGTTGCCTGAACCAGCGGAATAGGGCGGGGCTTATTCCAGCCATAGGAGATCGAATGTCGAAATCAGTCAACTGCCCGTTGTATTCCTCGAGCAGACTAGGGACACTCAAGTTCCCCCGCTTGAGACAAGGACTGAGCCAGGAGTTCCTGGGGAGTGAGGAAAACCAGCCTCCAGTAAGAGCGGGCCATGTTGTAGTTACGTTCTTAGGCTTGGAACCTTCTGCCCCAGTTGCTGAAATTGGGCGGGCCGGTGACCCCGCCCCACCCGGAGCCGCCCATCGATCGTTCTCTGATCTCCGAACCCTCACGGGAATCGAGCAAAAATCTTATAGTGAAGTATTCTGTGAGCGTATAATCTCAGCTCGATTCGCTGGGACAGTCACGATTAGGTGGGCCATGAGACCTAGACAGCGTCAGCAACAGATCCTTGCTCAGCTGCACGCGTTGCAGTCGGAATTGCTCGTTGAGGAACTTGCCAGGAAATTCGGCGTGTCATTACTTACCATTCGCCGGGATTTGGACCAACTGGAGGCTGACAGAGTAATTGTTCGCACCCATGGTGGCTGCGTCCTGAAGGCCACCGTTGAATCTGTTTATCATGCCCGCGTAGCGCTCAACTTCGAACTCAAGCAGGCCATCGGACGCGCCGCCGCGAAGGAGGTGAGAAGTGGTGACGTCATCCTAGTCAACGACGGATCGACAGCATTTCATCTTGTCCCTCATTTGGGCCACCTCGAACAACTCTTCGTGTACACTAATTCCTTAGCGGTCATTCCGGTTCTTAGCCTTTTTCCCAGCGTGCACCTCTATATTCTGGGCGGTGAATACAATCGGCTGATGCATTTTATCCGGGGCAGCATGATCGAGCAAACACTAGAAGGGTTGCAGTTTGACAGGGTCTTTCTGGGGACAGACGCGGTAGATGCCCGGGGAAACTGCTTAGTTGCGGATCCGGATGCTGCCCGCCTTGCTGAAATTATGCTGCGGCGCGGGGCGCGGCGGATCCTGTTGGCGGACGGCACCAAGGTCGGCGCCAAAGCCCACGTGATTTACGGGCGTCTCACCGATTTCGACATCTGGTACACGACTCCCAAGATAAGCCCCGTCCAACTGCGCCAGTATAGTCAGCAAACGACCGTCAGAGTCGTTAATCTCTGAATATGCCCTTGCTCTGACAGCAGTGGGCTGCTATTTCCCAGGCGAGCACAGGGCAAGGCTTCCATGAATGCCTGAAACCAACTCGGCTGGGTAAAAGAAGGCCGCAGAGTTCAGGCCCTCTCGTAGAATTTGTGTGCCGCGGCGACTGCCTTCCTCTCCTCCCGCAAGGCAGTCATCTCTCCCCTCCTCTTCTCGCTCACACACTTCAGTTCCACAGCGGGGCACGATGTACCAAGGCTATGCCAGAGCCTGCGGGAGGTTGACAAAGGAACGAATCATTCGTATTATTGGAGCTATTAGTTCGATATGCCAAGTAGTCGGTCAAGTCGAGCGAGGGGGTCGTTCAGAGATACGCATGGCTCGGTCTGGATTTCGCCGACCCGGAAGCCCTCATCTGGATCGGCGATGCGCTCAGCTTGAGTATGGATCGGTGGGCGCGAAGACTCTCCACCGATTGCTTCATGCACCAAGTTGCTCGCAAAATCCACAGTGGGAAAGATCGCGCGGATATCTTCCCGCAGTAGAGGCAACAGTCTTTCCTGCCCTCTTGGATCGTGGGTAGGAACTTCGTCATACAGTTCTTGCGGCACGTTGACCCCGTAGCAACATCATTGCCGTAAGAAACCAACGGGAGGACACCTGGGCAGGTCCAAACATCCCTATTGGAATAAGTGGGCCGGGTGTGACAGGACACCGCACGCGGGGCCGGAAAAGGAACTCAAGGCGGATGGAGTCGATAGGCTACCTCAAGAAGTAGGGACGTCCGGTTCGGTGGACATCTAAGCTTCGACAATTCTCAGAGGAGGTACGCTCATGTCACAGAACAATTCCCGCGACTTCAACCGCCGCGAGTTCCTGAAGGGGATAGGGGCAGCGGGTGTCGTGGCGGCAGTTCCCGCTGTCACGGCCGCGGGGGGAGTTTTTCCCCGAAGACTCAGCGATAAGGTGGTCAAGATAGGAGTGGTAGGTGGAAACTTCGGATCCCTCTTCCAGTGGCATCTGGACCCCAATTGCAGGGTCACCGCAGTCTGCGACCTGCGAGAGGACCGCTTGAAGCGCATGGTAGAGGCCTATGGGCCTGCCAGTCAGTACAGGAGTTTCCGCGATTTCCTCAGGCATCCGGAACTGGATGCCGTCGCGGTCTTTACGCCCGCGCCGTTGCACGTCTGGATGGCGACGGAGGCAATGAAAGCGGGCAAGCATGTGATCAGCGCGGTACCGGCGGGGATGTCGGTCGAAGAACTGGAATTGCTGCTGGAAACTGTCAAGAAGACGGGAATGAAGTACATGATGGCGGAGACCAGCTACTACCGCCCCCAGGTGATTACCTGCCGCGAGTGGGCGCGGCAAGGAAAGTTTGGCACGATCTTCTACACCGAAGCGGAGTACCACCACGAAGGCCTGATCCCCCTGATGTTCGACGAGCGCGGATTCCCGACCTGGCGTTGTGGCTTCCCACCCATGCATTACCCCACCCACAGCACGGGGATCGTGATTCCAATCACGGGCGAGCGGTTGATAGAAGTGCAGGCGATAGGCTGGGGAGATGGCCACGAGGTTTTGGCCACTAATGAATACGGAAATCCCTTCTGGAATACAACGGCATTCTTCAGGACATCCGGAGGACACTGCTCGCGGATCTCACTCTTCTGGCATGTGGCGGCGGGCGGGACCGAACGGGGAAGCCTCTATGGAACCCTGATGTCCTACATTATGGAACGCCCCGAAGGCTCGCCGAACACGGTGGTCCGAATTAGCAAAGAAGGCAGGACAGTCATCGACGCCAACGGGTATCCTGAGGGGGACGTCAAGATAGAGGCGTACAAAGAGCCGACGCACTGGGATGTCCTGCCACCGCCCATGCGAGTGCCCACGGGGCATGGGGGTTCACATACCTTTCTGACCCACGAGTTCATCAGTGCAATTATTGAAGACCGGTGGCCCACAGTGAACGTATACGAAGCGATAGCCTTCACCGTGCCCGGCATCATTGCGCATCGCTCGGCGTTGCGAGATGGCGAACTGATGAAGATCCAAGATTACGGCAAGGCCGCGGCTTGAAAAGCGCTCGGTTGATCGCGGCGAAAAGCCCACGATTCTGATGGACGCCGATGCCACCGACCCCTCGGCGATCGGCAACGCGGCGGCGGCGCTGGCCTCGCTGACCACCGCGCTGGACCGCGATCTGCCGGAAACCCGCCGTACGGAATGGTAGAGGGAGCGAGGAATCGTCGGCATCATGCGAAGTGCAGTTCGCACCTCGTTCCTATCTGACTGCGGGGTACCAGGCAACTGGTATCTCTACCTCGACTGGTTAGATTGCAATTCATAATGGAGGCGCATTGATGTCGGACCTTTACAGAGAACTTTCCGATGCCGTGATCGCAGGCAACATTGAGACCACCAAGAAATTGGTCAATCAGGCTCTGGCTGGGAGGACTGGCGCCCAAACCGTCCTCGAGAGGGGCCTTCTCCCCGGCATGCATGCCGTGGGGGAGCGGTTCAAGTCGGGAGAGATGTTCATCCCTGAAGTGCTGCTCGCGGCGCGCACTATGCGGGCGGGCATGGAGATCCTTCGCCCCTTGCTGACTGAGAAGGCGGGGGAGGCCAATGGCACCGTGGTCATCGGCACGGTACAGGGGGACCACCACAACATCGGCAAAAACCTCGTGGCGATGATGCTGGAAGGTGCCGGGTTCCGCGTGGTTGACTTGGGCATCGATGTCAAGCCCCAAGCCTTTGTCCAGGCGGTCTCGGAGCACAAGCCGGACATTGTGGCCATGTCGGCGCTGCTGACCACCACGATGCTCAGGATGGCTGAAACGGTTAACGCCCTCAAGGAAGCCAACGTGAGGGACCGCGTCAAGGTCATGGCGGGTGGCGCTCCAGTCACTGATGAGTTTGTGAAGAAGATCGGTGCTGACGGCTACGCCTCCAACGCTGGTGCGGCCGTCGACAAGGCCAAGGAACTGCTTGGCCGATAGCCTCTATAACTTTGCTAATTCTTCTGAGTGCAATTATCATTGAATACGCTTTTGTTCGTCGCTGAGCAGTCAAAGGAGGCGGTAATATGAACACGGGCTTCAGATCCCAAGTGGTACCGGAGTATCGGCTTCTGACGGAAGCCCAGATCCAGGAGTTCCACCGCGCCGCTCTGGAAGTTAACGAGAAGATCGGCGCGCGGATCAACAACGAGGAGGGCGTAGAGCTTCTCAAGCAGCACGGCTGCACGGTCACGGAAGGGGATATGGTGCTGATCCCGAACTACCTGGTGGAAGAGTGCCTCGGTAGCGCCCCGTCGCGCATTGACATTTACAACCGCAAGGGCGAAGAGGCAATGCACCTGGAGGGTCGCAACATCTACTTTGGTCTTGGTACTGACCTGATCAACTCCTACGATGTTTACACCGGCGAACTGCGTCCGTCCCTGCTCAAGGACGCTGCCAACGCATCGCGGGTGGGGGACTATTGCAAGCAGATTGACTTTGTATCCTCCAGCGCCATGCCGCACGACGTGCCGACCAACACGACGTACGTGGAGGTCGCCAAGACGATGTTTGAGAACACGGTCAAGCCCATCTTCGCCACGGCGGCGGGCCTGGAAGATCTCAGGTTCATTGTCGAAATGGCCGAGGCGGTCGTGGGTGGTGCGGAGAAGCTACGGGCCAAGCCTTGCCTCATCCACTACTCCGAGCCCACAGGTCCGCTCGTGCACTCGTACGGCGCCGTCCGCAAGCTGTTCTACTGCGCCGACAAGTGCGTGCCCATCACCTACACACCCGGCGACATCTTGGGCGGCAGCGCGCCAGTGACTCTGGCGGGCGGCATTGTCCAGGCGCTGGCGGAGGTTCAGGCGGGCATCGTGCTGCATCAGCTTCGCCGCAAGGGTGCGCCGATCATCTCAGGCTGGGCCGTGGCACCCATGGACATGCGCACCTCCACCTTATCCTACGCTGCGCCGGAGTTTCGGTTGACCAGCTCCGCTTTCTCCGACATCTTCCACTGGTACGGTATTCCGATGTGGTCCACCGTGGGCAGCGACGCGCATGTCCTCGACGAACAAGCGAGCATGGAGCATGCCTTTACCACACTCATGGCAGCTCTGGATGGCGCAAACCTCATCCATGACGTGGGTTACATGGGACAGGGGCTCATCGGCAACCCGGCGATGCTCGTCATGTGCGACGAGATCATCTCCTACGTGAAGAGGTTGATGAGGGGCTTTAACATGAGCCGAGAGATGATGGCGATCGAGGAGATCAGGAAGGTGGGTGCCGGGGGCACCTACCTGGCCGAAGAGCACACGGTGAAGTACTTCAAGCAGGAACTGTGGCTGCCCTCGCTGGTCAATCGCGACGACATCGGGGTCTGGAAACAGAACGGAAGCCGCACTTACGGCCAAAAGGCAGTCCAGAAGACGATCGAGATCCTCGAGACCCACAAGCCCGAGGAGCTTCCCCGGGACATCAAGGACAAGATCGACGCGATTGCCGAGCGAGCTCACGCGGAACTGGCGGGAATTTACTTTGTGGCCTAGTACTTAGTGACACTGAATAGCGTCATACGATATCCGCTGGGCATG
>JAIQGA010000217.1 GCA_020072925.1 Terriglobia bacterium
GGAAACCCGAATCAATCACAACAGCCGTTCGGCTTATCCTGCCTTTTACGCCGCGGAAGCTGGGCTTGAAGAAGGCACTTACCGTTTAAATGGAACTGCCATTAATCCCATTAGCCTGGCCAACCTGGACGTTCCGTCCAAGGTGGTTTACTTGCGTCAAGACTCCGGCATTGATCCGACAAACTCCTCAGGCCCTTACTGCGACAGCGAGTTTGCAGGCTCAAATTTCACTACAATTAGCTACGTTGTCACAAATCAAGGGTCCAATCCGATCCCTTACCCGTGGGTCAAGATCTCCATGAAGACCAAGGGTCTTTCGGGGCAGGACGTGGATAACACGGGCCTCAGCACAAATCCGGACACTCCGGTCTATTTTGACGGAAGTCAGTATCTTTTTGATCCGACCAACGGCATCAATCCGTATAGGATGGGCTTCCCTGTCTTTCAAATCACCGCATTCTCGATGAAGTCGACGAGTGGTACGAGCGCGTTCACCGCCTTCGCCAGAAGTTGAGCCGCCTCCGCCGTGGCAGTCCCGCATATCACGATCTTCTTCCTGATCTCGAAGTCGAGTTGGAAGTCCTGAAGCGAAAAGCGGATTGGGCCGCTCAGGCCCTCGAGGAGTACGAGGAATCCCTGCCTGAAGACGAATAAGCATTTCACAAGGGACGATGATCAGGAGACGCCGGCATTTGCCGTTTCTTCTTTTACGCACGGCAGGCCATGAGCCCGCCAGGCGTCGAAGCCGCCGACCACGTTCATCACCTGCTGAAACCCTGCGCCCTTCAGCAGGCTGGTGGCCGTGGAAGAGCGCAGACCGCCCTGGCAGTGGACGGCGACGGGCTTTTCGAGACTGAGGTCTTTGAGGTCCTCGCGCAGCTTGTGGAGCGGTTTCAGTCTGGCATGCTCGATATGCCCGGCGGACCACTCGGGCGGACGGCGCACGTCGACAAGCTGCACGCCGGCGGGTTGGTCGCAAATCTGTTCGTACAGTTGCAGCACGGAGATTTGCGGCACTTCGGCCAGAGGCATTCCGGCGCGCTCCCAGGCCAACACGCCGCCACTCAAATACCCCTCAAGGTTCTCAATTCCCACGCGCGCCAGACGCACCCGCGACTCTTCCAGGGTCTTCGCGTCATCGGCCACGAGAATGATGGGCGGCCCGATGCCGATCAGCGTGCCGGCCCAGGAAGCGTACTGGCCGGAGAGGGCGATGTGGATGGAGCCGGGCACATGGCCGGCTCCGAACCTGGCCGCGGGGCGAGTGTCGAGCACGACAGCGCCCGCCGCCCGCCGCCGAGCGACTTCCTCGGGCTCGAGCGCCGCCGGGGGCGGCAACTCCGCCAGCGCCGGCGCGCCGGCTTGGTTGATTTCCTTGTCGCGGAAGAAATACTCGGGGCGTTCCGGCAGGTCGCCGACCATGATGCGGATGAAATCCTCGCGACTCATGGGCCGCAGGGCGTAATTGAACGTGCGCTCCTTACCGATGGTGGACCGACGCTCGGGACTGATGTTGCGCCCGCAGAGCGACCCGGCGCCGTGCGCGGGGAAGACTTCGACGGCATCCGGGAGCTTCAGCAGCTTCTGGTGGAGACTGTCGTAGAGCATCGAGGCAAGTTCTTCGGCCGTGTGATTCGGAGAGAGGTCCGGACGCCCGACTTCGCCGATGAAAAGCGTGTCGCCCGTGAGCACGGCCCAGGGGTCGGGCGAACGTTCGCGATCCGAAACCAGAATGCAGATGCTGTCGTAGCTGTGCCCCGGGGTCTCGAGAAAACGCAGCTCGCAACGGCCGAAGCGAATCACGTCGCCGTCCTTTACCGGCACGTGTGCGATCCTGGCACCGGCGTTCCGGCCAACATAGATGCGCGCGCCCGTCCGCACCGCCAACTCGCGGTGTCCGGAGACGAAGTCGGCGTGCAGGTGTGTCTCGACAATGTGCTCGATGCGCAGCCCCTGCTTCTGCGCGTCTTCCAGGTAGATTTCCACGTCGCGTTGCGGATCAACCACCACCGCCACGCCGTCGGACCCGAGTAAGTACGAGGCATGCGCCAGACAGCCCAGATAGAACTGCTGAAAGTACATTCGCCCCCTTGTGCGGTTGTGCCCTGGAAACCCTGGGAAGCATCATCGCACAGAGGGGGCGTGAGTGTCCAGCCGGCAGCGGTCAAAGGAAGTGCCAGGGCAAGGATGGTAGCGCGGACATGTTCTGTATGTCCGCGGGTTTTCATTGGGCTCTCTGGTAGATCCGCGAATTTCTGAACAACTCCGCGCAAAATTGGCCAAGGATGGCCATCACTGTGGAGGCAGGTCTTTATTCTCAGGTATGATGCAGTCCCCGAAAAGAATCGCCTCTAGTTCAGCTCTGCTTGGGACATGATGCGTCTCGATCATTTTTATGAGTGTACTCCGCGCAATATTGTAGGTTTCTATCAATGCAGTTGTGCTTACCGATTGCTCGCCATGCGCGGCCTTAGAGCGGTGGTCGTAGAGTCCTTTAACATATTTGAAATGCTTAAACCTATTCCTTCCAGCGGGCTCAAGAAACGATGCAATGTTTGCCGAAACCCTGAAGCTCAACTCTTGATGCGATGCGGAGAATAGCTTCTCCAGGGCCCCCCACACTGCAACTAAGGCCAGTGAGGGGTTCGAGTTCCAGATACAGGAATCCAGTGCCTGAAATGCAACGCTAAAATTCTCGTCGCTCAGCAACTCCGCTGCACGGGGCCAATGAATCCTCACCCATTCTAGCTCGTCCGTACCCACTGATGGAAACTCCTCGCCGCATAAGAACAGGCGGCGCGTGTAGATTTCGACTGGCCATAGTTCGGGCTCTTCTTGGATGGCAGGGATTGAGGAAAAACGCTCTGTTGAAACGACAGGTACGAAGATGGAACTGCTTCGCTTGAGGCGTAACAGGGCGACTATCCACCAAATGGTATTGAGTCGGTCCAAAGGCGCGGCACGAACGTCAGTTGGAAGAAAGAGTTCCGCGGTGATATCAATATGAAGACCACCCTTAGCAGCTTTCCACGGGGCGGGGTGTGGTTTCCCGGGAATAGCTGGAGAAAAAGCCATGAGGAATGGGGCCATGAAATGTGCATAAGAACGCGAAATGGCAACTCCCTCCCCGAGTTCAAATGTTTCTGGAAGTAGAGAGATACCTGATAAGCCCGCATACAGCTTTGTGATTTCCGGGTTCGTTGCCATGAGAACTCAACGAGGGAATAAAGTCGTCCTTGGCGTGCAAATCACGGTTCATGCCACGGGTGCGGACAACAGGGGCGCATCGTGATGCGCCTCTACTACGGTGCGAATTCCTAACCCCTCGCGCCGATCTTCTCCAACTCCGCGCCGGTCTTGGTTGAGACCTCCTCGTGCAGGGAATTGCCGTGCGCGTCCATGGTGACGATGGCGGGGAAGTCATGCGCCTCGTAGTGCCACATGGCTTCGGGGACGCCCAGCTCGTCGAGCAGGTAGACGCCGTGGACTTTGGACAGGCAGCGCGCGTAGAACTGCGCCGCGCCGCCGATGGCGTGGAGATAGACCGCGCCGAACCCTTTGAGCGCCGCGAGGGTTTTCTTCCCCATGCCGCCCTTGCCCATCACGGCGCGAATCCCGTAGCGCTCGATGACGTCGGCCTCGTAGGGTTCTTCGCGGATGCTGGTGGTGGGCCCGGCGGCGACGGTCCGCCACGTCGCGCCGTCTTTGAGCATGACCGGACCGCAGTGATAGAGCACCGCGCCGTTCAAATCGCACGGCGAGCCTACATGCAACAGGTGATGATGCGCGGCGTCGCGCCCGGTGATCATGGGCCCGTTGATGAGTACCACGTCGCCAACTATCAGCGCGCGCACTTTCTCTTCGCTGAGCGGCGGCTCGAGGCGGATTTCGCGCCCGGTGACCTGGAACCCGGCGCCCGCCACAAGGCGTTCGACAGGCCGGTCCGGATCGCGATAGAGCCACTTCTTGATGGCGCCGGTTTCCGTGTCGAGCATCACGCCCAGGCGGCGAAACGCCCAGCAATCGTAAGCGACGGAGACGAAGAAGCTCGCGGGCAGGCGGTTGGCAGCCGCAATCTTGCAGCCAATCAGCGAAACGTTGCCGCCGAAGCCCATCGTGCCCACGCCCAGCGCGTTGGCCTCGCGCATCACTTCGTCTTCGAGTTTGGCCAGCGTTGGATCGGGATTCACGTCGTCGAGCGTGCGAAAGAGTTGTAGCTTTGCCAGGTGATAGCCCGTGGCGCGGTCGCTGCCGATGCACACGCCCAGCGCGCCCGGCGCGCAGCCCTGGCCCTGCGCCTGCCACACTGCGTGCAGCAGGCATTTCTTCACGCCCTCGAGATCGCGGTCGGCGCGACCCAGGTGCTCGAGCTGGCAGGGAACGGAGTACTGGATATTCTTGTTCTCGCATCCGCCGCCCTTCAGCAGCAGGCGCACTTCGATGTCGGGCTCTTCCCACTGCTCGAAGTGGACGACGGGCGTGCCGGGTCCGAGGTTGTTGCCGCTGTTCTTGCCCGTGACGGAATCGACGGAGTTGGGCCGCAGCTTGCCGCGCTTCGTGGCCTCGGCCACCGCGTCAAGGATTTGTCGCCGCATCGCAAACTGATTGACGCCCACCGGCGTCTTGATCTCGAAGGTGAGCATGCCCGTGTCCTGGCAAATCGGCCCTTCGCCTTCGCAGGCCATGTCAATGTTCTGGCCAATGATGCTGAGCGCCTGCCCGGCCTGCGTCTCCGGGCGCTCGGTCTTGAGCGCCCACGCCATCGCCTGCCGCACGTCCGGCGGCAGATTCGTCGATGTTTGAATAATGACCTGAAGCAGACTTTCCTTTAGGAATTGCATGATGACCTCCGGCGAGGGAACGAGGCTGGGAATTATAACTCCGCGCGGGCTGCACCCCAATCAATTATAGCGCTGAATTGCGGAGAACACAGAAGCCAGGCAGAAGTTGAGAGTTGAGGGTCGAGAGTTAAGCTTTGAAAATCAAAAGTCAAAGGTCAAAAGTCAAAATGAACTTCCTCCTCGCCAAGATTCCAGGTTAACGAATCCAATCCAAAATCAAAAATCCAAAATCACAAGAACGGGTGCTTGACGACTGGGCGGACGCCCAGGATGCGGCTGAGGTCCTGTCGCGTGATGTCGAAGGCCTGCTGGGGCGTATCGGCGAAGCGAATCAGCTTGAGGTCCTCTTTCTCCACGGTGCCGGTTTCGAGCAGCCAATCGAAGTTGATGGCGCGTTTCCAGAACTTCGAGCCGTACATCAGGATAGAGACGCTATGGCCCATTTTGTGGGTCTGGATGAGCGTGAGGAATTCCCAGAGTTCGTCCATGGTGCCGAACCCGCCGGGAAATACGATCAGGGCGCGCGCCGGCTGCGCGAACCACAGCTTGCGCATGAAGAAGTAGCGGAACAGGAAGGACAGCTCCGGAGTAATGTAGGGATTAGGCTTTTGCTCGATGGGCAGCTTGATGTTCAAGCCGAGGGATTTGCCGCCCGCCTCGTGCGCGCCGCGGTTGGCCGCTTCCATGATGCCCGGCCCGCCCCCCGAGCAGACCACCAGAAACCGCGAGCCGTTCTTGAGCGAAAGCGCCCAGTGCGTGAGCATGCGCGCCAGCACGCGGGCGTCTTCGTAGTACCGGGACATCTTCAGGTCCATGCGAGCCCGCTTCACTTCCGCGGCGCCATGCGAAGAACTTCCATCCTTGCCGTCGCCTTCCAGAGCGCGCAATTTGCGCAGCGCCTCCTCCCGCGGCAGGATGCGCGCCGAGCCAAAGAAGACCACGGTGTGCTGCACGCCGGCCCGGCGCAGGCGCGCTTGCGGTTCCAGGTACTCACCCACCAGGCGCAGCGGGCGGGCCTCGCTGCTCTCCATAAAGCGCGGGTTTCGGTAGGCCAGTGGGGGAATATGATTGGCGCCCTTCGATCCGTTTTCCATAAACTCCTTTGCCTTCGTCGTCACACCCAGCATACCAGACCTTTGGTCGGTTTTGTGACCCAGTTGGTAATTCGATTGCTGGCATTTATGGTTTAAGCTAGAAGGCGAAGCGGAGAAGTGTCAAAACTCGGTCAACTGCCCAGGGTTGTTACATTCTTTCCGAATTCCGTCAATCTCTACCCCAGCAGGAGGGAATATGTCCGCATTTTCGCGCCGTGACTTTATGCGCAAGGGTGCCGTAGGAGCGGCCGGTCTGGGATTGCTTTTGAATGGCGAGTGGGTACCTGTCGAAGCCTCGCCACTGCCCCGGCCTGCCAGCGCCGCCGACCGCGTGAACGTGGCGTTCATCGGTTTTGGAATTCGCGGGAACATCCTGCTCGAGTCCGCCAAGCAGACCGAGCAGGCCAACCTGGTGGCGGTTTCCGACTGCTATCAGGGCCACCTCGACCGCGCCAAAGAGCGCACGGACGGGAAGATTGACACGAATTTCGCCCAGTACAAGAAACTGTTAGAGCGGAAGGACATCGACGCCGTGGTCATCGCCACGCCCGACCACTGGCACCTGCCCATAGTGTTGGACGCGCTGGCGGCGGGCAAAGACGTTTACATCGAGAAGCCCATGACCCGCCTGATCGAGGAAGGGCCGAAAATCGTCGCTGCCGCCCAACGCTACAACCGTATCGTGCAGGCGGGCAGCCAGTGGATCTCGTCGCCCATGCAGAAGAAGGCGCGCGAAATCGTGCAGTCGGGGAAGATCGGCAAGGTCACCAAGGTGATCGCGTCCTACAACCGCAACAGCTCGACGGGAGCGTGGAACTATCCGATTCCGCCCGACCTGAAGAACGGCGTCAACTTCAACTGGGAAGAATGGCTGGGGCCGGCGCCGAAAGTAGCTTATGATCCCGAGCGCGTTTTCCGTTATCGCAAGTATTGGGATTACTCAGGCGGCATTTCCACCGACCTCTTCGTACACCTGATCACCTCGATTCACTACGTGATGGGCGTGGAAATGCCCGACGCCGTGGTGGCCATCGGCTGCATCCTGGTGCGGAACGACGGCCGCGAAGTTCCCGACACGCTCGATGCCTTGTTCGATTACCCCACCTTCCACGTCAACATGGGTTCGACGATGAACAATTCCAGCGCCTCCGAGCAGGGCGTGCAATTCCTCGGCACCCAGGGCACGCTCGCGGTGTTCCTGGGCAGCGGCATGGCGCTGACCTCCGAGACGCCGGGCGAAGGCTACGGGTACTCGATCGATAGCTGGCCCAAGAAAATGCAGGAGGCGTTCTGGAATGAGGGCCATCACCGCGAGGAATCGAGCCCGTTTGTGCGCACCGAAGGCACGGTCAATTACAAGGCGAGCGGGCCGGACGCCACGGTCTTCCATCTCGCCGAGTTCTTCGACTGCGTGCGCACCCGCCGCCAACCTGTCGAGAACGCCACGGTCGGGCACCACGCGGCCGCCGCGGGGCACATGGTCAACCTCTCGTTCCGCTCCGGCAAGAAGCAGCTCTGGGACGCGGCGCGCGACACCCTCCGCGAGGCGTAGCACTGCCGTTGTTGCCCTGCTCCAGAGCCGGCGAACCGGGAACGTGGGCACTTCAACCGTCTACACGGTCCCAGGTCGACTTGTTCTCGCCTCGGTCCGCAGCCCCTGCGAGAGTGCGTGGGCGTGGCATGCCGATCTCTGGCGCCGCCCTTCTCCGACCTCACGAACCTCCGAGCCGCCCTCCCTTACTGACGGGCGCCCGGCTTCCGGTCGCGTCCTTCGAGCGGTTTCTAAAGCCCTCGGTGCTTTAGCAGGCTGAGTGTCGCAGCACCTTCCCTACCGCCGGTCAATAACCAACGCAACTCCTTTGGTATGCAGGCTGTGGCAAGCACAGTATGCACCGGCCTAACCGCTCATGTGCACCGACTGCCCTGCGCGTAACCGCCCGTAGCCGTCTGGTGTTTCGCCCTTGCGTGACAGATTACCGGGAGGGTTGACTGGGAACGGAAAGGTGTTTACTCTTGGCTACACCAGGGCCGAAGTGGGGGATCAAGGTCCGGGACTCAAAGGCGAACCAAGCGAGGTGCCACATGGATTATCCGTATCTTGCCCAGGGCGATCATCTTCCCGTAGTGGGTGTATTGCAAAAGCTACTGAACCGCACGGGCAGTTCGCTCGATGCCGACGGCATTTTCGGGCCGGTCACCCGGACTGCTTTAGTAGCTTTCCAGCGCGCACGCCACATGCCGACCACGGGCGTGGTGGATCAGGCAACCTGGACGAGGCTGGTGTCGGGCGTGGACCTTCCCATTGTCGACTGCATCGACGTGTGGGACCGTGCCCTATGGGTCATGGAACAACGCGATATCCGGGCGGTGGGAGGCAGCCCGATCTTGATCGGGGGGGCTTGCAACGGCGTCGATCAGATCGTAAGCGACATCTGCAGCCGCGCACGGAACGTATTTCTATTGCGGTTCCATGGGCACGGCGCTCCCGGTGTGGCCAGCGTCGCCACCGGGCAGGGCGAGCTCGACCCGTCCTCCCAGGAGCGATCCGACATCACGTCGGATTCGCGCACCATGTCCGTGCTCTCTCGACTGAGGTCGGTCTTCGGCCCCTATGGCTGCGTGCAGTTCATGCACTGTGAAACCGCAGGCGGGCAGGCCGGCCGCCGGTTGCTGTCGCGAATCGCCCACGCCATGCAAGTACCCGCTACGGCGGCAATTCGCGAGCAATTGGGGGGCGGTCTCAACACCTTCCGCTTCGAAGGGCCGACGGTTACTGAGCTGCCTTCGTCAACTCTTCATCAGTGGTGCCGTACCCGCCCTGATTTTCCGGGCTATTCCGTCGCGTGAGCAAGCAAACGAGCGGGCCACGGTCAGGGCTATTCCGAGTACGGGGCATTTTCCTCGTTAAGAACCCGTGGCTGTATCCAACAGCGTTTTAACTGTAGTACCCAACCTTGCGAGGACATGTGGCGCCCGTCCCGTACTCCGGACTTGCGGCGTTTCAAGTCTGGACAGAAATAGAAAAGCCGCAAGATCTGAAGAGCGGATCTCTTCCTGGCTGGCAAGTTGTCTGCAGCACATTTGCACTGGGCGCTAGATAGAGAATTCGAACGATGCGACTGACCTGCCCATACCTGGGCGACGAAGTCGAGTTGACCCCCGAGCGCGAAAGGCATATTCAAGAACGCCATCCCGACCTGCTGCCCAACTACAGCCGCCACATTGGTGACACGCTGGCCGCCCCTGACCAAGTTCGCCGCAGTGCCCGACTGGGGAACGCTCGCTTGTTTTCACGTTGGTTTGAAGACATCATAGGTGGCAAGCATGTGGTGGTTGCTGTTGTGAGTGAGGTTGCGCCTCGGCGACACTGGGTTGTGACCGCGTAATTAGTCCGCAAGCTCACGCAGGGGAATGTGGAATGGAAGCGAAACTAATTTTCAGATACGACCGTGAGCTTGACATCCTGCATATCGACAAGCGCGCGCCCTATGCCGAGCAGGATTCTGAAGAACTGGGCGACGACGTCATTGCCCGTCTGAATCCTGAGACTGGAGAGGTCGAGAACCTGGAAGTCTTGTTCTTTTCAACCCGCCTCTTGCGAAAAGAACTCTTCGAGTTGCCCATCACCGCCGATCTGCGGTTAGCGGTCTGACCTCGAGAGGGGAGCTCGACCCAGAAGCCGGATCAGCCGCGCTTCAAGCCCCGACAGAAATGGAAAAGCCGCAAGATCTGAAGAACGGATCTTGCGCTACCAAACCAGTCACAGCGGTTCAAGAATCCTGAACAATTGTTCCCTGATGAAATACGATCCTCCAACCTGCCGGCGTGCGCTGCCAGATCGTTGAGCGGCGTGTCTTGCGCGGGCCCTGAAGCAGGGTGTAGGTCAGCAGGTAAACATCTTCGGCAAGCTTCCGGCAATGAAAGTCTGTGGCTTCCCAGACGTCTTTGTATTCCCCCGCATAGCGTTTTTCCAGTTCAGTGAGCACATACTCCCGGGCATAGCAGCGGCCTGAAGCCCCGACTTCCCAAAAATCCTGCACCATCATGCGCTCAAAGTCGGCGCGAGTCGTGCCCAGTTCGGGGTGATGGAAAATTGGCTCGCGCGCTTTCAGTTCTTCAAGAACACCAAGAAGCGCGGGATCGGTAATCAATGCGGGTTCCATTACCGCTCAAATTTGCGGCGGCAGAAATCCGCTCAGGGCCTTCTCCAAAAAAGAGGCGACCGCGAGCGCCACGTCTTCGCGCCAAGGCGGGGCGACGATCTGGACACCGATGGGCAGGCCCTTTGGCGAAGTTCCGGCGCGCACGACGGCGGCGGGCCAGCCGGTGAGGTTGTAGGTCATCGTATAGCTGAAAGCCGGCAGGCGATCGTATGTCGAGCCGTGCACCATGCCGACGAACGAGCACACGGGGCAGAGCAGGGCGTCGAAGCTTTGCACGAAGGTCAGCATCTCGCGCCGGAAGTTGTCCCAGCGGGCAACGATGGCGCCGAATTCCGCCATGGTCTTGGCACGCGAGCGCTGCAAGTCGACCACGCGCTGCATCAACGGGTG
>JAIQGA010000452.1 GCA_020072925.1 Terriglobia bacterium
CTCTGTTCGGGCGTCCCGCCACCCGCCTCGGCATCGGCTCAGGTATCGGTGTAGCTGGCATGGAGTGCTATGCGGGCTGAGGCTTGGGGACGATCTCAAGCTGCGTGGTGGGTTGCTTTCTTGAAGCTGTGGATGAGAATGAGTCGGCACTTCAGGCTGCGCGTCGTTCGTAACGATGGTGCAGTCCACCAACTTCCGGCAGTTCGACCACCGGACCCAACTCCGGCGGCTGAACGGCGCGTGCTTCCGGAGCGTCCTTGGCAAGCGAAAGGTGAGTGCGGGAACACCCATAGTACCGGAAATAAGAGCTCAAGGCCCGCCGCAAGGAGGCTTCATTAAAGACCAGCATGTGGTCCAGGCACTCGCGCCGGATCGAGCCCACCAGGCGCTCCGCGTAGGGATTTTGCCATGGCGACCGCGGGGCTGTGAGGACTTCGCGAATCGCCATCCCTCGCACTCGCTGACGAAACGAGTCTCCATAGATCGAATCGCGATCATGCAGCAGATAGCGCGGAGCACTCCCCCACGGGAAGGCCTCGGCCATTTGTTGCGCCGTCCATTCCGCCGTGGGATTTGCGGTGACGTTGAAATGCAGTACTCGGCGCCGATGATGCGCCAGAACGACCAAGACAAACAAAACTCGAAAACTTACCGTCGGGACAACGAAAAAATCGGTTGAGACCAAATCCTTCACATGATTGTTGAGAAAGGTGCGCCATGTTTGAGAGGGCGGGTTACGCTGGCGAACCATGTTCTTGGCCACCGTCGATTGCGACAGCTCGATACCGAGCTTAAGAAGCTCCCCATGGATCCGAGGTGCTCCCCAAAGCGGATTGGCCGTACTCATCTTCCGAATGAGTTCACGAACTTCCCGAGTCACGGTGGGCCTCCCGGGTGCGCCGCGCCGACTTTTCCAGGTCCAATACAGCCGGAACCCTTTGCGGTGCCAAGCGATCACAGTCTCTGGCTTCACGATGAGCAATGCGGAGCGCCAGTTCCGCCAAAAGCGGGAGAGCCAAATCCAAAATACTCGATCCGCAGAGGTGAGACGAAGCCGGCCACGCTGAGACCTTTTCAGAACTGCAAGCTGGTGGCGGACAGCAAGAATTTCGATCTGCAGCGCTGCCCGAGTCCGGAACCAAGATCGGAGGCTGGCAAACAGGGTAAGAAGGAGCGAGGTAAACATAGAGCGGCGAGGTTAACTGAGTCCAGGACAATTGTCTACTCAGTGCGTCGACAATCTGCTCCCCGTAGGCGGCTCTCTCGTACGCAAGAATGTCTTTGCGAATCCTCTCGCCGATCGACCAGTAAAGCCGGATCGTCGTTGTGTTCGTGGCCCATGCGGCGCGCGTACGCGACCTTGCCGCTCTGCTTGTCCCAGGCGAGTTGCTCAAAGCGCACTGGCGCACGCAGTAGGTAGCGGGCGAGGCGCTCGAGGCCGGTCCGGATTATCGGGTCGGTCCCGGCGCGTTCTTCACCACTTCCGCGGGCGGGGTGCGTTCGGGCGGTGGCGTGTTGGGCAGGTTGGGCATACGCGGGCACCACCTGGGCAGGCCGGGAACGGGCAGCCCCGGGGCGGGTAATGATCGACGTGTTTCGCCGACGCACGGGCTCCGCAGTGGGGGGTAGTCGGGCAGCGGAACTTGAGTTTCGCCCGAAGGCGACGACGCACGAACCGGCACGAGGGGGTCTTGTGCAGCGTTTGCCGGCACGGCATTCTCTAGACCGCCCAATATGGCAACAATCGGCAGGATCGCAGCCGCGAGTGACCTCTTTGCCATAACTAGTGCCGTTCCTTCTGCTGCTTCTCGCCGCTGGGCGGCCGTAGCCACAATCCGATGACCAAACCGACAGTGCGCGAGAACAACGTGTAGGTCCCTCCTTGTCGGCCGCCGGGGAACTGATTGGGAAAGAGTGACAGCAGAAACTCTTGGCCGATAGCCCGAGCCGCCCCGGCCGGCACCTGACTGACTGCCGACGTAAGGTTCTGATCAAGCGGGCCTTTGCCCGCAATGCTTCGCAACGCGCCGCCCCCGATGGCCATGCCAGTAAATACGCCCTCGACCTTCAGGAGATTCCAGCCCTGTAAGCGCGGCACGGAGCGACCTAACAGCGTGACCGGGGTCTCTCTATTGAAAATGGGCCACTTGCCGAGGATGCTCAAACTCGCCTTGTTCCACAGCGGCGCCGTGGCAATGTCCCAGCCAAGCGATCTCCCGTGGAACTCCCACTTATCGGGGTTGTCGAGGTAATTCATACCCTGATCGAATACATTGATGCCGCCCGAGAAGGCGATCGCGGTCAACCCAGACTTACTCGTGGCCAGGCCAAAGTACCACTTGGCGCCGCGGATACCCCACTGGCCGATGGTGAGGGCGCCCTCGCCTTCGCCAAGCGCCATCCCGACGATCGCCGGACCGGCCACCAGCGCCGCGAACGCGGCGGTTGTGCCCACGGCCATGGGCACGAGCACCGTCTCAGCTTGCCTGCGTCCGTCGGCGAGAAGCTGATCGAAGTCAATGGCCTCGACTAGCGGCGGTGGCGTCATCGGCGGTTGCCATTGCGCCCACTCCGCCGCGTTGTCGACACGTGTGTCCCTCACAGCCTTGCGCGCACTCTCGCGGGTGTGGCCGGGCGGCGCCATCTCACCGGTGCAGCCGACACATTCGGGTAGCCACATGGTGCCGATGGGGCGTCCGTAGATGTCACTCACCACCCGGCTCTCGGGCGCGTGCCCCGACGGGTCGGCGTAGTTTATTGGGCTGTTGTACGCGTAGGCATAACGGTTGAGCGTCTGCGGGCCGTACAGCTCCGGCACGACGGTGTCAGCCGAAATGAACTGCGCGAGCTCAGGATCGTAGTAGCGCGCGCCCAGATAGGTCAGCGCCGACTCGTCATCAGCAATAGCACCGCCGAAGCCATAGTCGCTAGGGACCCGCTGGGTGCGGGTCACCACCTCACCATAGGCACCGAAGTCGTATCGGTTGAGAACGCGACCGGCGGCGTCGGTCATCACCCGAACCGAGCCCAGATGATCCGTGTGGTAGAAAGCCACATCCTGGCCCATGCGGCGCGCGATGCGCATGCCTCCGGCGTCGACGTAAGTAATCAGCTCTCCATTGCCATCCATCTCGATGAGTGGCGAAAAGTAGTAGGTTGTGCTCGCGGGCGTACGTTTGACTAGGCGCTCGCCTTCGTCGTCGTAGGCGTAGCGGCTGATCGCGCCGGTCTGCACATCCTCGATGCTGGCCGGCATACCGCCTGGGTCCCAGGTCAGCCGCAGGCGGTCGCTCTCGATCAGGTTGCCGCGAGGGTCGTAGTGCAGTTTATGACCGGCGTCGGTCGAGGTGAGCGCGTGTACGTGATTGGGGTCGTCAAAGTAGCGGACACCCTGGCGCGAGTCGTGGCGCATGCGGCCGATCGGGTCGTACGAGAACTCCTGCTGGTAGGCAGGATTCGGTGAATGGACCTGTGTGAGCCGGTCTAAGCTGTCGTACCAGAAGTCCAGGTGGACGCGCCGGGCGTTGACGATGTCGAGCGAGCGCACGCGCGCGGCGACATCGTGGGTGTAGTCGGCCGCGTACAGTGTCCTGCCCTGCCGGTCCTTGGTCTCGGTGCGATTCAACCAGCCCCGCTTCGAGTCGAACGTGTTTGTGGTGACGACGTTATTGGCCAGTCTGAGCTCTCGCACGCGCCCAGCGGCGTCGTACTTCACACGATTAACGTAGCCAAGAATTCTGTTAATGCGACCATTGTCGCCATAGGCGTACTTTACGCTCTCTGAATGTGCCGACAGCAGGCCGTTGGAGTCCGGGTAGACCAAGCGCTTCACCCGCCCACCCAGGTCGTACTCGGCCCGCCAGCTGGCGCAGTGGCGGTCGAGGCAGCGCTGCCGCTCGTGCACCCGGCCCATCTTGTCGTAGACGACGCGGTCGTCGATGTCGATATTCTTGCTGCGATCCGTTAACCCGGTAATCTGACCGGCGCTGGCGCCACTAAGCGTGCCAGTGCGCGGGTCGAAGTCCCAAGTGAAGTGGATCGTGCGGATGATCCGCCCGCCAGCGTTCATGTAGCGCTTCTCGCGGATGCGCCCAAGGTCATCATAGTCGTGCTCGAGCCGCCCACCGTTGGCGTCGGTCTGCGCATCCAAGGTACCATCGGGATTGTAGCTGTACGACCAGCAGCCGCTGTCCGGATCGCAGGTCTTCTCGCGCCGGCTGAGTGAGTCCCAGGCGACGCTCGAGCGGTTGCCGAGCGCGTCAATGACGCCGCTCAGCCTGTCGAGCCCGTCGTAGTCGTACGTGGTCCACTGTGTCTGCCCCTGGCACTCCGAGATTCCGAATGGGCAGCTGCTGACCACCTCTGCGACGTTGTGCACCCGGCCGAAGCCGTCGAAGTACTCGCCAGTGATGTGGCCGAGCTCGTCCGTGTACCAGGCTGAGCCGACGTGGTAGCTGATGCGCCGCACACTGCCGTCGGCATGCGTGAGACGCGTCGGTCGGCCGAGCTCGTCGTATTCGGTGACTGTCCACGTCGGCGGCAACGGCATGCCGACGGCGAAGGGGTCGCTACGCCGCCGCGGCTGCTCGGTGGCGCCGTTGTACTCGGTGAGAACAGCGGTGCCGTCCTCGGTCACGACATTGATGATGCGGCCGAGGCCATCAAGCCAGGTCGTTCTTGAGAACGTGCCGTTGGCCGATTCATCAGAGTGCTCGGTGACAATGTGCTGAGCAGAGGTGCCCCATTGCGACGCTCCCGGGTACGTGGTCGTCATCCAGCTGCCGTCGGTCCATTTGATGCTGGTGGTGCGCCCTGCCGCGTCATACGCGATGATTGTGGACTCACCGCTGGCGTCGGTCTGGCCGGTCTGCAGGCCGGCGATCAGATCCCAGGAGGCGAGCTCGCACAACTTACCTGTGCAACGGCTGACCGGATAGAGCTGGAACGTGCAGTCGTATGTGAAGTCGTCATGCCCCCCCACCGGCGCATGCTTGGTGGCTGGGCCGGACGTGCGCGACAGGTTGCCATGCTTGTCATAGGAATGGGTGCTGGTGACGTAGCCGCCGGTGGTGTCGTCCCAGCGGTCCTCGCGGGTCAACTCGCCATGCGAGGCCGGCGGCGTCGCGTATGTGCTGGCACCGTCGTATATGAACAGCGTCGACTCGAGCAGCTGCCAATTGCCGGAGGCGTCGAGGCCGAACACGCTTGAGTAGGTCGGCTTCGCGACAATGTACGCCGAGGTGTTAGGGTATACGGGCGACTCTATCAGCCGGTCGTCGGATTTGTCGGAGACATCGCCGAGTTCTTCGGTACGCACCTCGTTGCCGTAGAGATCGAATGTATGCACGGTGCGGGTGTGCCGGCATCCCGGCGTGCGCTCGCATTCATAGGCGTCAAACGTCCACGGCAGGCAGGTGAATGGTGTTTGCCCGGTCACGGTCGGTTTCACGTAGTGAAGGTCCTGGAAGCCGAACAACTGACCACCAGCGTCGCGCGCCTCGATCCGCTGTGGGCGGATGCCGCACGTATCGGTCTGCTCATACGTGGTGGCGGTGAGCGCCCGCCCATCACTACGAGTGATCTTTCCGAAGCCAAGAAACTGGCGCTCCGCGTCGGACCAGAGAGCACCCGCGTAGCTGTAACTGTGGGCGGAGACGACCACGCGGGCGCCGATATGGTCGATGAGCTCGAGGCCGCCCACGACTGGCACTAGCGAGCCGGTGGGCAGGTAGGCGTGTGCGCCAGCGGATGTACCGTAGCGCACGCTGATCTCGGCGCCCATGCCGTTCTGTTCACTTGCTAAGCGATCCGGTGGCGCGTCGAGGTGCAGCGTGTAGATGTTGCCACCGTCGACGTAGAGCAAATCAGGCGCGCCGTCGGCGTCGACGTCCATCGCACGCCACGCGTGGACGTCGGTGAAGGTAGGGGGCAGGAGACCTTTGAAGGTGTAGTGGAAGTCGGGGAACCAGTTTTCAAGCGCAAGCACGTCGGTGGAGACTACGCCGAGGCTGCTGGTGGTCGTGGACACGTGCACCAAGTCGCTCTTGCCGTCGCCGTTTGCGTCCATCACTCGGAAACTCTGGCGATCGTGGAAATAGGGCACGCCCGGATGGAAGGTGCCCGAGGTCTGGTAGCGGTAGTGGCCGTCGCCGGTTCCGACCAGCATATGCACGCGTACCCCGTGCAGGCCGGACACGTTCGTCTCCTCGACGTAGACCAAATCGGCACGGCCGTCGCCGTTGAGTTCGGCGGGACGCCACAGCCGCGTGTCGAGGAATGTCACCGGCGCTAGGTCCACAACCTCGCGGAATGTGGCGTCACCGCGACCGAGCAGGGTCACGACTGCACTGGCCGGGTTGCCGCGCTGAGTGTCGACTTTGACCAGATCACTCCTGCCGTCACCGTTGGCGTCGATGACGTTCCACGCGGACGCGTCGGCCCAGTCGCTGCCGGCCAGCTGATCCGCTTGGCTCCACATCCACGCGCCGTCGCCGAGCGAGCGCAAAGTATCGATTCGTATGCCCGTCCCAGTGAATGACACACGCAGCAGGTCGGCGCGGCCATCGCCGTCGACGTCGCCGGTGCGCCACCGCGCGACTGCGTAGTCAGTGTTTCCGTTGGTGTCCCACTCCTGCGCGTGCGTGCGCCAGGTGCCGTCGCCGTTTGACAGCAGTGTGTACACGCGGAGCTTCTTGGCCTCGTGATCGTCGTCGACGAGTACCAGATCGGCCCTGCCGTCAGGTGCGCCGCCGGCGCCACCGCCAACGTCCATCGCCCGCCACGCCGCGGCCTGGGGATAGCCCAGGCCGGGCACCGTTACGCTTGGCGCGATGCTCGCAACGTGCTTCGTGTAGTTCCCTCCGGCCTCGGCGATCAGCGTGGTGACTTGATAACCCGGGTTCTCGAATAGTACGAAAAAGAGGTCTATGCGCCCGTCGCCGTTGAAGTCGGCAGGCGACCAATTGAAGCGGTCAGCCGCGGTCACGGGCGAGGGCGTGACGTAGAGCCGCCACTCCTGGAGAAGGCAACCTCCGTTCGACGGGAAGGCGTTGCCGTAAATGAAGTCGTCGCGCCCATCGCCGTTTACGTCGCCAGCGCCCATGGAGAACTCCATACGGCACTCCGGGAGGTATAGACCGCCACCGATGCTGGTGGGATCGACCGTGAACGAGCCGCCGGGCCGCGAGTAAATGACGTGCGTCGTCATATCGTGTGAGTCGGGCGTGAGGCAGTTGTAGTCGTGCTGCACGAACGGGTGGATCAGGTCGGTGCGGCCGTCGCCGTCGACATCGGCAGGGATCCATGAGGTAGCCCGCCAGCCGCCAATACACGGGATCGGGTAGTGCCAGATCTCGCCGGTCTCGAGCGATGCGGTGAAACGGAAGCTGCCTTCACCGTCGCCGACCGCTGCTTCGATCGAAGCGTGGTCGCCACTGAAAACGGCGTTGGCCGACTGCTTTACGAGGTGGAAGAAGTCGGCACGGCCATCGCCGTTCACGTCACCGGGAATCCACAGGTCCTCGTCATTCCACATGCGCGTCGACTGGGTCAGCGATGGCGTAAATGTACCGTCGCCGTTTGAGCGGCCGACCGCGAACGCCACGTGCTCGGGGGAAGAAGTGCTCGCCGATTGGAAGCTGACCGCCATGACGTCGGCGTGCAGATCGCCGTCAACATCGGCGACGAAGAAGCGACTCTTGTTTACGTGGTTGTCGTCCCACGGCCAGTCTGTATCGGTCACGATTTCGCCGGACTCGACGTCGATGCCGCCGGATCGAACGCTGCGCAGCCGCACCGCCTTATAGGTTCCGCCGCCGGCCCTGGGATGATCCCAGCGGCTGATGCCGATGAAGTCGGTCTTGCCGTCGCCATCGACATCACCGACAAACCAGTTATCCTCGAGCCAAGTGTTCGACCACTGCCAGATGGTGCCGCTTGCTAGCGTCGCCGACGCGTAGGCGATGCCCAAAGGAACGGTAACTGACATGTTCCAGCCGATCACACCACCGGTCGTCACATTACCGACGTACGGCCGGCTGGTGGTGTGCTGGAAGTAATCCCACGTGCCATCGCCCTTGTACTTGGCGACGCGGAAGGCGGTGTGCTTGCAGACCGAGCTCAGCGCGCCGCAAGGGCACTGCGCGTCACAGTAGAAGGCATCGAGCGCCTGCATAACGTCTGCGCGACCGTCACCGTCGAAGTCGGCCAGGTACGTGTGAACGTTGGCAATTGGGCTAGTGGCGGTAGTGCCGCTCCAGCCCTGGTTGGAGAAGGTGTCGACCTCAAACTTGAAGGTGCCGTCGCGCTGGGCGATGGCTACACCCAGCTGTATGCCACTGATCAGCACGAAGTCGGTGCGGCCGTCCCCGTTGACGTCGCCGGCCATCCAGCGAATTTGCATCCCGCCACTGGTGTACCACTGGCTGTCCGAGCGCTCCCAGGCGTAGCCATTGCCCGGCAACGGGGGCAGCGTATCAGCGAGCGCCTGGGGCGGCTGCACATGTGTGCTTGCCGACCAGCTCTGGCTCTGTGCGAGCATAGACGCGGTGCGGAAGGTGTGCGCGGGCAGGCGTGTGCCGGACACGACGTTACCGACGGCGTCGAACTGGGCATCGTTCCCAAACGGCTGTACGAGCGTCAGCAATGCGGCTCCGGTGGTCGGGCTGCTGGCATAGACCAGCTGATAGGCACGTACGCGCCGGGTGGCCATCTTCACGTCGACGCTGCTGAGCAGCAGACGGGAATCGAGTACCCGCTGGCCAATGCCGCGCGCCTGTCGATCAGTGCGTGTGCGCCAGTTGAAGACGATCTCTCCCGCGGGCAGGAGCGTGCCTGGCGGGACGTCGCGGATGTCCCCAGCGCACGCGCGGCCGCTGCCGTAGCGGATGGCCAGCGGCACGCAGTCGTCTGCGCCGTCGCAGCGGTAGTCGTAGTTCACCGAATGTCCGTAGGTGTCCTCGACGCGGCTGAGCGCCCAGCGGTAGGTGGTAGGGCCGCCGGGTGTGGCACGTAGCTGCGGCGTATAAGTACGCGTGTGTCCCTGCTTGCCAGTGATCGTCCATACGTCGGCGGTGCCGTCATAACGAATGCGCTCGAAGCTCTCCATGCGCGCCGTATGTGTGCCACCGGTCTGGCAGCTTGGCGATAGCGAGCCAGAGGTGCACGGCAGCAGATCCTGGCCGTCGAGCATGAAGCCGTCAGTGGTGTCAAACGCGGGTGCACCATGGCGTTCGCCAACGCGCGTGATGGTCGACCCAACTGCTAGCCGCCAACCGACGCCGAGCGAGCCGTTGCCAACAGCTGAGTCGTACACCAGGCGTACTTCTGGCTCGAGGCCACGGAACGCCGGCACCTGGATGGCCACCTGCGTTTCGTAAGTGCCCGTGGCCGAGACATCGGCCCGGGCGGCGAACGCTAACAGGCTTGCACCGAGTGCGCCTAACAGCGCTACACGCAACCGCGACAGCAGGTTCTTGTTTCGCATTGTGACATTCACTCTTTCTCGCGCTGGATCAGTCGTGAAGTCATGTCTCATGCCGTTTCGCTCTTGTCGTGTTCTGGCCTAGTGTTTTCGCGATGGGATACGTTCAAAGGCGAGTGTGTCAACCTTTTCTGGCGCGGGTGCCGGCGTATACATGGCGACGACGTCCCACTTCGTCCGGCTCTCGATCACGACGAGTTTTGTGATGAGCCCTTGCGCATCCGCATGGCGAAAAATGTCTGGGCAGATGGATTGGGATTTCCTTTCTCACCTTGATCTAATTACGAGTTTCCATTTTGCCTCCCAACAGCCTGGCATAATGGCGGATTACCATCTTCACTTCGACCTCGGCGTGCGCGATTGTGACGCCTCGTGCACGACGAATCGCGACACCCGGTTTGACCAGCCCGGCTACGCTTTCAATTAAACCGCTAAAAACAGAATGAGTTTCTTCATCTCTCACCTCCTCTAGCAGCCCGTGGCAGAAGGGGCGTTTTTTTCAGTTGCCGGAACAAGTGGCTTTGAGCTTGGCGATGTGGCGGGAAGCAGTCGCGAAGTGTCGAGAAGGGCGAGGAAGGTTATTTCCGAGCTTCCCAGCGCGTTCATT
>JAIQGA010000448.1 GCA_020072925.1 Terriglobia bacterium
ATATAAGAAAACGCCCGCACGCGCAGAACGCGTGCGGGCAGGAGGATGATCGCCCGCAAGAGTTCAAACACTCCTTCGAATACCAGACCAATGAGGCGGAAGGGAAGCAGCAGTACCCAGACGATGGGATAGAGCACCAGCGCCAGCAGCGCCAGCGGCCAGCATAAAAACAGCAGGATCAGCCATAGCAGAAACTTCATCATGATGCACCTTCTCCCTTCTCGATATTGTACGTCGGTGGACGGAAAAAGTTCGAAGAGATCCACAGGCACGCTTGGAAAGGCCCAGATGTAGCGCCCTTTAAGGCGGCATGCTTCATCACGTTTTCAGAACAAAAACGCCAGCGAGCGTTATACTCTTGCGCCAGCCGAGCCGGCTTTATTGGCCACGCCGGAAATTGGACCGATGGAGGCTGTGCCCTATGAGCAGAAAGCGTGAGAGGGCGGGGATGTCGAGCTCGAGGCGAAGGTTCTTGAAGAGCACGGTGGCGGGCGCGGGCGTGGCACTGGGGGGACTGCGCGGCCTGGCAAATCCGCCGGGCAAATCAGCAAGTGCCGTGGGGTCGGCCGCGAACGGCCCGAAGCAAGCGGCCACCGAATCCCCTCAGGGCTCGGCGGGATTTACGCGCGGCGTGGGAATTTATCCGGGCAACCCTGCCGAAGACTTCTCGCCGGTATTGGCGCCGGCCCCGCCAACCTATCGCAACCTGGCCTTGCACCGGCCCGCATATCATTCGACTAGTTACGATTACAACCTGACGGCACAGCTTGTGACTGATGGAATCAAGGATACCCATCTTCCGGACTGGGTGGCGACTTCCATAAGCTTCCGCGGCCTTCTCTCCAAGATCGAGCGGGAATTCTTCCTGGACCACAATCCCACGAGCACCGTCGAACTAAGAGGTCCACAACCCTGGGTGCAGGTCCAACTGGGCGGCGGGGAATCTGCGCCGGAAATTGACCGGGTCGAAGTTCTTTTTCTTGCGCCTCGCGGGCAGGCCCCGCAGAACCTAACGGTCGCGGTCTCTGTTTCTGACAATGGCCGCGCATGGAAGAAGGCGGGCAGCGTGACAGGTCCGCAGCCCGCTTCCATCAAGGGCTACCCGCCGGGATTCGCGACGCCGAGGCAGTTGTTTCAACCGTCCATCCCTCTCAGTGTGCCTTCGCATAGTCGCTTCTATCGCGTCGAGTTCGAGGTTGCGAAAGCTCCCCCCATGGCCTTTTTCATGGTGTGGCAACTCGGCGAGGTGGCATTTTTCCACCGGAACCATCGCGTCGAGGTTGGCGGGCCCTACCGCTTCACCAGCGCCTGGATGAGCGCCGGGCTGGGCGAAGAATGGGTCTACGTCGATTTGGGCGCATCCTGCGAGTTCGATCACGTCGTGTTGTCCTGGATTGCGCGCGCCGCGGAAGGTTCGCTCCAGGTTTCCGATGACGCAAAGAATTGGCAGGATATCCAAGCGTTGCCGAGCGGCGAGGGGACAACCGACGACATTAAACTCCCGCAACCGGCGCGCGGTCGATATGTGCGCGTGCTCATGAAGCGCCCTACGTCGCCTTACGGCTACATTCTGAGCGAAATCGAGGTCTATGGGCGCGGCGGATTGATCGCCCAGCCGAAGCCTCCAGCGCTGGGACAGGACGCTCGCCGTCTAGACCTGGCGGGGGGAGCATGGCGACTCGAGCGCGCCTCGGTGGTTAATGCGGATGGCAAGGCGCTTTCCACGCCGGGATTCAAGGACGACGATTGGGTTGTGGCGACCGTGCCGGGGACCGTGCTTTCCTCTTACGTGAATGTCGGAGCGGTGGCCGACCCGAATTACGCGGATAATCAGTTTTTCATCTCGGACTCGTACTTCTGCGCGGACTTCTGGTATCGGAACGAATTCACGGTGCCGGACCTTCCAGAAGGACAACGCGCCTGGCTGAACTTTGATGGCATCAACTGGAAGGCGGACGTTTTTCTGAACGGCGAAAAGCTGGGACGCATCGAGGGCGGATTCATGCGCGGGCGCTTCGACGTCACCGGCATCCTGCGCGCGGGCCAGAAAAACGCCCTCGCCGTGCGCGTCGTCGAGCAAGCCGTGTCGGTCGATGCACAGGCGACGAAGAAAATGAAGCTTGACCCTTCGACTCATCCTACCTTGCGGCTCCAGAACCCCAAGCTCTGGTGGCCGGCGGGCTACGGCGAGCCGAACCTCTACGAGGTGGAACTGAAATTCGAAACTGACAATGGACCTTCATCTGATGTGAAGCGATTCAAAGCCGGCGTGCGCGAGATGAGTTACAGCACAGCAGGCGGTTTGCTGAAAATCTGGGTCAACGGCCGGCGCTTTGTGGCGCGCGGCGGGAATTGGGGTTTCGGCGAATCCATGCTGCGTTATCGCGCCCGCGAATACGATGCGGCGGTGCGCTACCACCGCGACATGAACTTCACCATGATCCGCAATTGGGTGGGGCAAATCGGCGGCGACGCTTTCTACGAAGCGTGCGACCGCCACGGCGTCATGGTGTGGCAGGACTTCTGGCTGGCCAACCCGTGGGACGGCCCGGACCCGAAAGACAACGACCTGTTCATGCGCAATGTGCGCGACACCGTGCTGAGGATCCGCAATCATCCCTCGATTGGCCTCTACTGCGGGCGCAACGAAGGCTATCCGCCCAAGCCCCTCGAGGATGGCATCCGGAAGGCGCTGGCGGAAAACCATCCCGGCATTCAATACATTCCCAGCTCCGCGGACGATGTGGTGAGCGGCCACGGGCCGTATCAGGCGATGCCGCCGAGTTTCTATTTTAGTTACGTCGACCCGAAGCTCCACAGCGAAATGGGCATGCCGAACATCCCGCCCATCGAAAGCGTGCGCGCCATGATGCCGGAATCGGCGCTCTGGCCGCAGGGGCTCATCTGGGGTCTGCACGATTTTTGTCTCGAAGGCGCGCAGGGCGGCGACTCGTTTCGAAGGATGATTGAATTCAACTACGGCGGCGCGACGAATGCGGAAGAATGGGTGAGGCTCGCGCAATTCGTGAACTACGAAGGCTACCGGGCCATGTTCGAAGCGCAGAGCAAGTACCGCATGGGCCTGCT
>JAIQGA010000218.1 GCA_020072925.1 Terriglobia bacterium
GTCGGCCATCGTCTCGAAGCGCATCGGCGAGGGCTACAGATCCGGACGCGGCGAGACCTGGACAAAGTCGAAATGCCGCAGCCGCGACGAGTTTCTCGTGGGCGGCTGGACGAGGGACAAGAACGGTCGCGGCCTGCGGAGGAGGAGTTGGTTGAACTTCCGGGACGTAAATTTCAACAAGTGCCCGTCGATCTCCCGCGTCGTCAAACCCAGGGAATACAAACTCCGTCCTCGTATCGCCCGGCCTGACCGGGGCGGTGGCAGCCATCGTTATCGCGCCCCCAGGACTACGCCTCTTTTTCTCCGCTCGCGAATCATGCTAAGCTTACGCGGTATTAGGGCCAGGGAGGCAGGAGCAGAATGAATTCCAGGGAGCGAGTCCTCACGGCATTTGCCCACCGCGAACCCGACCGCGTGCCGGTGGATTTGTCGGGACACCGGTCCTCGGGGATTGCCGCCATGGCTTATGCGCGGCTGCGGGCCCATTTGGGCTTGCCGAAGAAAACTATCCGCGTGTACGACCCGATCCAACAACTCGCCATCGTGGATGAAGACGTTTTGGAACGCTTCGGTGTGGATACGATCGAAATGGGGCGGGCCTTCGCGCAGGACGACGCTTCCTGGGCCGATTGGACGTTGCCCGACGGCACGCCTTGCCAGATGCCCGCGTGGGCGTTGCCCGAACGCCTCGAGGGGAAATGGGTGTTTCGCTCGACACGCGGCCACATCCTGGCTCACATGCCTGATGGGGCCTTCTATTTTGAACAAGCGTATTATCCCTTTGTAGATGAGCACGGGTCAAAAGAGATTCCCGAGGCGATGGAAGAGTCCATGTGGCATGTCATTGGCGGCCCTCCCGGCCCTGTGGCGGCAGGATCCGATGGCCCGCAACACCTGGCGGAAGGCGCGCGGCGCCTGCGCGCCGCCACGGATCGCGCCATCCTCGGTTTGTTTGGCGGCAATCTTCTCGAGGCGGGACAGTTCCTCTACCGGAACGACAATTTCTATATGCTCCTGGCCGCCGAGCCGAACAAAGCGCACGATTTTCTGGATCGCCTGGTGGAGATTCACCTGGCGAAGCTCGAGCGGTTTCTGGGGGCCGTCGGGCCTTACATCGATATCGTCTGTTTCGGCGACGACCTGGGGATGCAGCAGGGACCGCAAATTTCTCCCGCCATGTATCGCGAATTCTTCAAGCCTCGCCACAGCCTGATGTGGAATCGCGCCAAGGAACTGGCCGGCGTGAAGGTCATGCTCCATTGTTGCGGCGGCGTCAGGGAATTGCTCCCCGACCTCATCGACGCCGGCCTGGATGCGATCAATCCCGTGCAGATCTCCTGTGCCAGAATGAATGCCCGGGAACTCAAGAGTGAGTTCGGAAAGGACATCGTTTTCTGGGGCGGAGGGTGCGACACGCAGGAAATGTTGCCGCTCGCCTCTCCCGGCGAAATCGGGCGGCACGTCCAAGAACAGGTGGCGGCGCTCCGCGGCGACGGCGGCTTCGTTTTCCAGCAGGTTCACAACATCCTGGCAGGAGTCCCTCCCGAAAACATCGTGGCCATGTTCGAAGCCATTAATTAATCCCCAGCTTGGGGGATGCTCCTCGCGCCCCGCATCAAACGGCCTCATCCTTGCTCTAACCCTGCAGGAATCCAAGGCCTGCTGAGGCTGGCCAGCCGGTTGAGGTGGGGATGGACAAGTCGAAGTGCCCGGGCCAGGACATGCGCTATTGGACGCCCAAAGATATTTTTGAGCTCCCATGTGCCCATTGTGCGCAACCGGTAGAGTTTTTCAAAGACGATCTTCGCCGCCAATGCCCTCATTGCGGGAAGTTTAGCCTAAACCCCAACAATGATCTGTCGTGCGCCTCATGGTGCGCTTCCGCCGCTGATTGCCTGACGGAGCTAGGCAGAGAATTGCCAAACGTCGGCTCGCTTCCTGACCAATCTCACCCGTCAAAAGGGACAAAAGGGAGCTAATTCCCACTGGGCCATTTTCCGACAAAATCTTCCTGCCCTGCGAGAAAAGGGGAAAATTACCCATATGCTTCTTCCTTTCCTTCGGCTTCCTTGCCATCCTCACTAACCGCGAAGCTCTCCGCTGTCCTAAGAAGTCGCGCCAAAGCTGACAAAGTGTCGCTTTCGACGGCTTCTCCTGCCTACCGGGCTTTGGTATCCAAGCTGCTAAAAAGTCGGTGCATGGGACTCAAGCTGGCAATTTCGGGGAAAGGCGGGGTCGGAAAGTCTACCCTGGCGGGAGTGTTGGCGCGTCTCTTTGCCCTCGATGGCTTTCGCGTCCTGGCGATCGACGCCGATCCCGACGCCAATCTGGCTTCGGCTCTGGGATTTCCGCCGGACCTGCGGCGCGCGCTTCGGACTATTTCCGAAGAGCGCCAGCTTATTGAGGAGAGGACGGGAGCCAGGGTACGGGAATTCGGCCAGATTTTTGCGCTCAACCCCAACGTGGAAGGCATTGCCGAGCAGTACGCCACCAGCCACGCCGGTGTAAACTTGCTGGTGCTGGGCGCTGCGCAACGTGCCGGAAGCGGCTGCGCCTGCCCGGAGAGTGTTTTGTTAAAGTCCCTGGTCCGCCACCTGGTGTTGAAGCGCGACGAGGTGGTGATTCTGGATATGGAAGCGGGCATCGAGCACCTGGGTCGCGGCACGGCGATGGGCGTGGATCTCCTGCTGGTGGTGGTCGAGCCGGGGCAGCGAAGCGTGGACACAGCTCACCATATCCGTGAAATGGCGGCGGGTCTCGGCATCGGGCGGTTTGCTGTGGTGGTGAACAAATCCACTTCCACGGAGAATGACCGGACGTGGATGTCTCGCGAATTCGGTGAAGACCAGGTTCTGGGCGTGATTCCCTTCGATCCGCGCATTGCGGAGGCCGATCGCGTCGACCGATCGCCCATCGACTGCGGCGGCGAAGGTCTGCTCATGCCCTTCCGGGAGATTCAGCGAATCCTCTACGAGCAATTCGAGCATTCGTTCCCGGTCCCGTGCCCGCCCACTTAGGCACAGATTTGATTGCTGATTGCCGATTGTCGATTTGCTCCGCAATCGTCAACTCCGAAATGGGTCGGGAACAATCGTCAATCAGCGATCGACAATCGGCCATTAACCAAGGAGAGCGCCCATGACTTTTCAACCACGATGTCTGGCCACAGGGATTGGCAGTTTCCCGCATCCCAAGGCTGAGGATGCGGTGCACTTGATTTTGACCGCCATCCCGGACGCGCCCGTCTGGCCGCAGTTGCCGGCCACCGGCATAAACGAACAAATGGAAGCGCAGTACTCGGAGGGCTTGCCGCGCGTGGTGTTCGACCGCGAGAAACAGAGGATGTACATCGACACCTCGGGTGACACCTCGCTCGACCTCGCCACGTTTTACGAGAATTTTCTGGCGGACAACGTCGACCATTTCCAGATCACTCCGGCGTTCTCCAAGGGGTTTTACGCGATGGAGGCGGCGCTGAAGGCGGCCGGCGGGCATCGCGCCATGGTGAAGCTCCAGACGACCGGCCCGCTCACCTTCGGCCTCACCATTGTGGACGAGAACAAGCGCGCCATTTACTACAACCCGGAATTCATCGACGCGGTGGTCAAGGGGCTGGTGATGAAGTGCCGCTGGCAGATTCGCCGCTTCCGGCCTCTGGCGAAGAACTTGATTTGCTTTGTGGATGAGCCGATCCTTTCGGCGTTCGGCTCTTCGACCTACATGGGTGTGAGCCGGGATGACGTGGTGGCCAAGCTCAAGGAGGTCATCGAAGCCATCCAGGCCGAGGGCGCGCTCGCCGGCGTCCACTGCTGCGGCAACACGGAGTGGTCCATTCTGATTGATGCCGGAGCGGATATTATCAGTTTTGATGCGTTCGATTTCGCGCATACCGTGGCGCTCTATCCCGAGCCCATGCGGCGACATCTTGAGGCCGGGAAGGTTCTGGCCTGGGGCGTGGTGCCGACCAACAGCGCCAAGCTGCAGTCCCAGACGCCCGCGAGCCTGCTGGCCAAGTTCAACGAGGGCGTCACAAATCTGGCGAAGGCGGCAAAAATCGATCGCGCGCTGGTGGTGCAGCAGGCGATGGTCACGCCGTCCTGCGGGACGGGGTCGCTGCCCGTCGCGGATTCCGAGCGAGCTTTCGACTTCCTCGCACGAATCAGCCGCGGACTTCGGGAGCAGTTGGACGCCGCGGCGTGAGAGCGCCGCGCGGGTTGTAGGGGCACGCCATGGCGTGCCCGTACAACGGCGGCAAACAAATCGTATGGCACAGACTCTCGCAGTAACGGGCAAAGGCGGCGTGGGGAAGACGACCTGCACCGCGCTCATGATCCAATGGCTCGTCGCGCGCCAGTCGACGCCGATCCTTGCCGTGGATGCCGACTCCAACGCCAACCTCCACGAGTTGTTAGGCGTCAACTACCAGGCCACGGTGGGCGGCATTCGCGAGAGCGCCCGCAAGGAAGCGCAACGCCTTTTCGGCATGGCCAAACAGGAATTCCTGGATTTGCGCGTGCACGAGGCGCTGGTCGAGCAGCGCGGCTACGACCTCATCGTGATGGGCCGCCCGGAGGGCCAGGGCTGCTACTGCTTCGCCAACAACGTGCTGCGGGACGTGATCCAGCGCCTGGCGGGAAAATACCAGCACGTGGTCGTGGACAGCGAGGCGGGGCTCGAACACGTCTCGCGTCGCACCCTGCTGACGCTCGACTATCTGTTTATTGTTTCGGACTGTTCCGTGCGCGGCGTGCGGACCGCGCGGCGCATTGCGGACCTGGCGGACGAGATGGGCACGCCCGTCAAGCATCGCGGCCTCGTCGTCAATCGGGTTCCGCAGGGCGTGCTGCCTCCGAAGATTCGAGAGGAAGTCGAAGCCACCGACTTGCGGCTGTGGAGCGTGATTCCGGAAGACCCGCACGTGGCGGCGATGGATGCGGGCGGCAAGACGGTGTGCGATATTCCCGAAGATTCCGCCGCACGCGCCGCAATCGGCGTGCTGATGGAAGAGTTGCTGAGTGCAGCGCCGAAACGTGAAAAGCCCACTTTGGCCGTGCCTGCGGGCGGGGGCAGATAGAACTGGGTCTCCGTGTTCTCTGTGGCTTTCAAGATTAAACACAGAGGTCACTGAGAGTCTCCGTGGCCTCTGTGTTGAGGCTTTTCTCCCCGCAGAGGACACAGGGACACACGACGTATTTTGGTTTTTGCGCTCGTACCAGGAGGCAGATGCCGATGCCTGAATCGAAAGTTCCGCTGAAAGAGGTCTCCCGCGATGGCGCCATCAACCAGATGGTGCAGATCGCGCGCCTTGAGGGGATCCCGACAGCCTGGGACCGTTTCCAGAGCCAGCAGCCGCAATGCAAGTTCGGCTGGACGGGCGTGTGCTGCCGGCTCTGCCACATGGGCCCCTGCCGCATCACGCCACGCGCGAGCCAGGGAATCTGCGGCGCCAACGCCGACACCATCACGGCTCGCAACCTGCTGCGCGAGATTGCCGCCGGCACCGCCGCGCACTCCGACCATGGGCGCGCGCTGGCGAAGACCCTCAAGCTGGTCTCGCGAGGCCAGGGCGGCAGATACCAGATCGCCGACCCCGAGCGCCTGCGCGAAGTAGCAAGAGTCTTCGAAATCAAAACCGACGGCCGCGAAGACTTGGCGATTGCGAGCGACGTCGCCGACCTTTTCCTCGCGCAGTTTTCCTGGTCCGAAGAACCCAACTCGACGCTCAAGCTCGCTCCCAAGAAGCGCCAAGGCGTTTGGAAGAGGCTCGAGATGGAGCCCGAGGGCGTTGACCGCGAAGTCGTCGAGCTCCTGCACCGCACCAACATGGGTGTGGACCACGACTACCGTCACCTTATCCTCGCTGGGCTGAAATGCAGCGTCGCCGACGGCTGGGTGGGCCCGATGGTGGCCACGCTGGTCTCCGACATCCTCTTCGGGACGCCCAAGCCGGTGCGCAGCCGCGTCAACCTAGGCGTGCTCTCCGCCGAGAAGGTGAACATCCTGGTGCACGGCCACGAGCCGACGCTTTCGGAAATGCTGGCCATGGCCTCGCAAGACGAAGAACTGATCGCCTACGCGCGGGAAAAGGGCGCGACGGGCATCAATCTGGCGGGCATCTGCTGCACCGCCAACGAAATCCTGATGCGCCACGGGCTGCCCATCGCCGGCAATTTTCTCCAGCAGGAGCTCGCCATCCTCACCGGCGCGGTCGAGATGATGATTGTGGACGTGCAATGCGTGATGCCGTCGCTGCCGCAGGTGATGCGCTGCTTCCACACCAAGCTGGTGAGCACTTCGGATATCGCCCACATGCACGAGGTCGATCGGATCAAGTTCGACGTTCACAAAGGCTATCAGCAGGCCTGCGACCTGATTCGCGCGGCGATTGATAATTTTCCCAACCGCGACAAGGATCGCGTCCGCATCCCCAAAGAGTCCATGGACATTGTCGCGGGATTTTCGAACGAAACCATCTTCCACATGCTGGGCGGCAGGTTCCGCAGCACCTTCCGGCCGCTCAACGACGCGATCATTGACGGGCGCATTCGCGGCGTGGCGGCGATTGTGGGCTGCACGAATCCCAAGATCAAAGTGGACGACTCGCACGTCCGCCTGGCCATTGAGTTGATCAAGCACAACGTGCTGGTGCTCGAAACCGGCTGCGCGGCGATTGCCTGCGCCAAGGCCGGCCTGCTGGTTCCTGAGGCCGCTTTGGAGCTGGCCGGGCCCACGCTGCGCGAGGTCTGCGAGGCGGTGGGAATTCCTCCGGTATTGCACATGGGTTCCTGCGTGGACAACAGCCGCCTGCTGCTCGCTGCCACGAACATTCTGAACGAAGGCGGCCTCGGCCAGGACCTTTCGGATTTGCCCGCCGCCGGCGCCGCGCCGGAGTGGATGAGCGAGAAGGCGGTGGCCATCGGCCACTACTTCGTCGCCAGCGGCCTTTACGTGGTGCTGGGGCATCCGCTCTACGTCGAAGGCAGCGAGAATGTTAACCAACTCCTTACTAAGGAAATGGAAGGCATCACGGGGGGCAGGTTCGAGTGGGAACCCGATCCGGAGGAGGCGGCGCGCAAGATGCTCGAACACATCGAGAAGAAACGCGATGCGCTGGGCATTAACAAGAAGCGCGAGCGCAAGCTCTACGACATGAAGGAGCGAAGGGAGCTCGAATGAGCAAGCTCATCGCTTCCTCGGCCATCCAGGGAGCGCACCAGATCGTTCGGCAAGCCGAAGAGATGGCAAGGCAGGCGATTGCCGCCAAGGGGCTGGAGTGCCCGGTGAACTTTCCCAACACCGCCTACTCGCTGCCCGTCATTTACTCCATGCTGGGCCGGAAGGTTGACCGGCTGGCGGACATGCAGCCGGTGCTCGACGAATGCCGGAGGCTCTTGCCTGCGGTGCCGTCGTCGGATGTCTGGCTGCCGTATCTTGGCCCGGCGCTTGATGCGGGCATGGCCACGCTTTTCGCTTTCGAGATGATTGAGGCATGCAAGTATCTCATCGGCCCGTCGCCCGTCAATGGGCTCTGGCTGGGCGCCGCCGATGACGTGATTATTCGCGAGCGCGGCATCGAGTTTGTGGATGGCTCGGCACCAGGGTTCGCCGCCGTGGTGGGCGCCGCGCCCAACAAGGAGATCGCCGTCCGCATCGCTCGCGAATTGCAGGAAAAGAATCTGTACGTCTTCATGGCCGGCCACACGCACGGCGTCACTTTCGCCGAACAATTGGCCGAAGCCGGAGTGGAATTGGGCTGGGACACGCGCCTGGTTCCGTATGGAAAAGAAATCTCAGCGGCCATCTACGCCCTGGGGTTTGCTAGCCGCGTGGCGCTGTCGTTTGGCGGCGTTGAGCCCGGCGACTACACGCGCAACCTGCGTTACAACAAGGACCGCGTTTTCGCCTTCGTCATGGCGCTCGGCGAAGTGGACGAAGAAAAATACGCCGCGGCGGCCGGCGCTATTTCCTACGGCTTTCCCACAATTGCCGACACGGATATTCCCCAGATCCTGCCCACGGGCATTTGCACTTACGAGCACGTGGTCTCCTCGGTGCCGCACGAACGGATCGTCGAGAAGTCGCTGGAAGTGCGCGGCTGCAAGGTCAAGATCACCAAGGTTCCAATCCCGGTGGCGTATGGGCCGGCCTTCGAAGGCGAGCGGATTCGCAAGGAGCAGATGTACGTCGAATTCGGCGGCAATCGCACACCGGGTTTCGAGTTCGTCACCCTCCGCGACCTCACCGAGGTCGAAGACGGGAAAATCACCGTCGTCGGTCCGGAGATTGATGACGTGGCCGAGGGCAGCGCGCTGCCGCTGGCCATCTGGGTGGAAGCCGCCGGGCGAAAGATGCAGGCCGACTTCGAGCCGATTCTCGAACGCCAGATTCACCACTTGATCAACGGCGGCGAGGGAGTCTGGCACATGGGCCAGCGGGACGTGATCTGGATCCGCATCAGCCAGGCGGCGAAGCAGCGCGGCTTCAAGATCCGCCATCTGGGCGAAATCCTGCACGCCAAGCTGCTCGCTGATTACCCCGCCATCGTCGACAAGGTCCAGGTAACGCTTTACACGGAGCGCCCGGAGGTTGAAGCGCGGATGACAGGCGCCCGCCACGTCTACCGCGAGCGCAATTTGCGCCTCGAATCACTCACCGATGAGAACGTGGATACATTCTACTCCTGCACGCTCTGCCAGAGTTTCGCGCCCAACCACGTGTGCGTCATCACCCCGGAACGCCTGGGGCTTTGCGGCGCCTACAACTGGCTGGACGGCAAGGCGGCTTACGAGATCGATCCCACCGGCCCCAACAAGCCGCTGGCCAAGGGCGAGTGCGTGGATCCGGTGCGCGGGCAGTGGCCAGGCATTAACGACTTTGTATATACCCACTCAAAGCAGACCATCCCCAGTTTCAGCGCCTATTCGATCCTCGAGCATCCCATGACCAGTTGCGGCTGCTTCGAGGCGATTGTGGCCGTGATGCCGGAGCTGAATGGCGTGATGATCGTGAACCGCGAGTTCACCGGCGACACGCCTACGGGGATGAAGTTCTCGACGCTCGCGGGCGTGATCGGCGGCGGCGTGCAGACTCCGGGCTTTATCGGTGTCGGCAAGGCCTATATAACCAGCCGCAAGTTCATCTCCGCGGAGGGCGGCCAGCGGCGCATCGTCTGGATGCCGCGCGAACTGAAGGAGACGCTGCGCGAGGACCTGGAAAAAGTCGGCGAGCGCCTGGGCATCCCCAATTATCTCGACCTGATTGCCGATGAGAGCGTCGGGATCGATTCTGCCTCAATCCGAAAGTTCCTGGAAGAGGTCAAGCATCCCGCCTTGAGCATGTGGGACATCACCACGCCTTCTCCCGAAGCTGCCGCGGTCGATGCGGCGCGCGGGGCTGCAGCGGCGATGCCCTCATCGCCGACACCCGCGCCGATTGTGGAGGAGGCTCCTGCTACAGGCGGTACAATTCCTGCGGCTCCCCCATTGGCGCAGCCAGTTCCAGCGGCGATACCCTCGTCCGCGCCTGCTGTAGCGGCGGTGTCCTCATCGCCGCACGCCGGTGGGGTCCGACTTCAGGACTCCGATGGAGTCCCTCGGACTCCGCAAATCGGAGACACCGGCCCTACAGTTCCGCCCGCCGCACCGGCCGCGGCATTCCCGCCCCTTCCGGCTCACCCGCTCGATGGCAGCCTCACATATGTGCTCGCGGTTCTCGAGAAAATACGTTCCAGCAGCGTGCCGCCTTTGCCCGCGGAAATCAAAACTCCGGAAGAGCAGATGGCGGCGCTGCAAATGTCCACGGCCGTGAGCCTGCTCACCGCCGGGGCGAATATGCTGCTCATGTATAGCGGCTTGGTGGGAGGACCTCCGCCGGCGGTTTCTGCTTCGCCCGCACCACTTCCGGAGGGGCTGGCCTCCGGCGTGGGGGTCGCTACGACGGCCGCCGAACCCACGCCCGTGGCGACTTCAGTGGCCGAGGCGCCGCCAGCCGTTCCCCAACCAGCGGCTCGCATTGTA
>JAIQGA010000219.1 GCA_020072925.1 Terriglobia bacterium
AATTTCTTCAAGAACTCTCGCCTCGAGAATTTCCGCGGCGTGGTTGTGGTTTTCCGCAGCGTAGACGACCGCGCGCGCGCCGCCGTCCGCCGCTTTCCTGCGCAAACCCGCAGCCAGGAGGCGGTGGATGCTTCCGGGGCTGGAAGAAACGTAGAAATTCACGCTGGGTACTGCCGTCGCAATCTCTTCAGCTTCCGCCACAGCAGCGACCAGGCGCTCGCGATCCGCCTCGACGGCCGGGTCCTCAATCTCCACGGGGCCGACGGGCGCGATTTCTACGCGGTCCGAGTGCGCGACGTTCACCGAGTACCAGCCCTGCGCCTGGCGAATCACTTCCACCACGTCCGGCAAAACTTCCCCGACCACCAGACGGCGGAAGTTTCCGGAACGAAAGGCTTCGTAGAGAAACAGGCCCGACTGGATGGGTCCAAAGCCGAAACCCACGAACGTTCGGCTGCCGGTGAGCGCCACCCTTACTCCTCGCGGTTTTGAAGATAGTTAAGCTCGTCCTGCGCGCTCCAGGACTTCACGGCGCGGATCGCGCGCGCCCGGCGGTGGGGATAAACCACGGCTTTGCCGTCGATCTGCTGGGCCTTGACCATTTCGAGGAACTCGGCAGCGTGCTCCAGGTCGCCGATGCGCGTAATGTGGACGCCAGCGTCGATTTCACCTTCCGCCATCAATTGCAGGGTGCGCGCCACGTCCCAGGGCGAGCCGCCGCTCGACCCGGTGATGTTGATTTCCTTGTAATGGACCATGCCGGTGTCGAAGCCGATCACATCCTCGCCCTTTTTCAATCCGCCGAAGAGGTTCAGCACCGCGCCACGCCCCACCAGTTCCTGAGCATCCTCGATCGCCCTGCGCGAGCCGACGGCAATGATGACGTCGTCAGCACCCGCATAATTTGTAAACTCATTAATGATCTTTTTGAGATTATCTCTGGAAGGGCTGATCGTGTGGAGCCCGATCCCCAGGGCCTTGGCCCGCGGACCAAAGAGGGATTCGGTCAACGCCAATCTCGGTTCAACGAGGTCCGCCACCACAATCTTGCGCGGCCGGTAGCTCATCGCCAGGGCCACATGCATTCGCCCCATGGCGCCCGCGCCCACCACCACGGTTACCCCGCCGGGCTTCAGGCCCTTCAAGATTTCCCTCGGGCAAAGCGGGCCGCCCAGCTTGAGGTGAAGATGATGGTCCTGCGCAGAAATCACGCAGGAGAAGGGTTCGCTCAACGCGGCATGCGCATACGGCAGTGTAGGGTCGGGCAGGGGAAGCAGGCATTCGGACGCGAGGACTTCTTCGGTGATGAGAATATATTCGGCGAGGTGCCCGGGCAGGGTATAGCCCACCGCGATCTTGGCGACCCCCTTGGCGCCGTTGCGGTAACGCTCGAGGTGATTGATGGGAGCGTGGTCGACGGCCGGCTGGATGACGAATCGTTGTCCGGAGGAGTAACGCTCGCGCAACTTCTCTCCAACCTCGACCAGCGTGACCGAGCCTTCGTCGCCAAGGACCAGGGGAAAACGGGTAATATCCCAGCCGTACACCAGCTTGTGATCCGGCCCCTGCTCGATCAGCTTGATGAGCGACGTGCAAATGCCCGCCGCGTCGACGCGCGCCAGCAACTGCTCGGGACCGGGCCGGGGGACCGGCACCTTTTTCACCCGCAGGTGATCGAAACCAACGCCGTCCAGGACCAGGGCGCGCATTTCATCAGGAACACTCATTTGCGAATCACCTTTCAGTCGGGCGGCGCCAGCGGTGTGGTCAGTCTGCGGAGAACACATCCTGCCGGAAAGGATATTCTTCCTGGATGGCCCAGACCTCTTCCCAGGGTTTGATTCCGCCCGTGGTGGTCAAGTCGCTCAGGTTCATGGCGCCGGCGCAGGTGGCGAAGCGCAGCGTCTTCTCGTGGCCCCAACGGTTATACAGGCCGTACAGCATGCCCGCGCAAAAAGAATCGCCGGCCCCGGTGCTGCCCACGATGAACTCGTCGGGGAGTTCCACGGACGGCTGAATAATCTCCGTACCGTCCCTGGCGAGCAGGTAGCCGCCTTCGGGGAAGTGTATCGCCACCAGATCGTTGACCCCGTGCTCAAAGAGGGTCTTGGCGATTTTCCTAAGTTGATGGGACGATATTCCGGTTTCGCTTCGAATCGGAATGCCCGAAAGTTTTTCGGCCTCAAAGTCGTTAATGATGCAAAAGTTGGTATATCTCAACGCGTGGGGCACAATGCGGTTAAAGCGGTCGCTGTCTTCGGAGACGAGGTCGATCGACGTGTAGATGCCGCGCTTCTGCGCATCATGCAGGAATCGCGCCGCTACCGTGATGAACTTGTCGTCGGGCTGGTCCATTCCGTCGAGCAAAAGCAGATATCCCAGGTGGAACAGTCCCACGGGCAGGCGGTCAAGGTCCACGCGCTCGGGAGTAAACAGGCGGTTCGCCCCGCGGTAGTGGAAAAACGTTCGACGTCCGGTGGATTTGACGTTGAACACCACCGTGTACGACGTTCGTTCCTGATCGGTGGTCTTCAGTTGGTCAACGTTGATATGGGGAAATTCGCGGCATTCATTCAGGAGAAACTCGCCGTTCGAGTCCTCGCCGATGACGCCCAGCGCGTAGAGGTCGAGCGTGTCATCGAACTTCGCCAGGTTGAGCGTGACGTTGTGGGCGCAGCCGCCGCCTCCCTGGGATTCCGCAAGAATATTGGCCAGCGCATTCTCCGGGGGATAGAAATCGACGACCTTCACCAGGTCGACGATCCAGTTTCCCCCACACGCAATCCCCGGCTTCCGGTCGGGCGGCATCATGCGGCTTCCTCAGCCAATCTTGGTAATGCGCTGGATTTCGGGATCCGTAAAGAAATCGCTCTCATCCGTGCTGGTGCTCGAAAACTCCGAAACCACCGCGCCTTTTTTGCCGCCCTGGAACCAGTGCAGCGTGTTCGGAGGAATGGTGTATTGGTCGCCAGGCTTCAGAACGATTTCCTTCCAAACGGTGAACGCGTCTTTCTTATCCGCGGGAACCTTGGCCTTGGGGCGGCGGACCGGTTCGCCTTCCACATAAACGTAGACCTCACCGTACCGGCAGCGGAAAGTTTCCTGTTTGCCGGGATTGCTCTCGCTGATGGCCGGATGCCGGTGCTCAGGACAAATCTGGTGAGGCAGCAGGACAAGTTCTTTGGCGCAGTATCGGTTATTGTTCGCATAGACCACGAGCTCCAAGCCGATTTCATCCGTCCGGTGCAATCCGAAATCGGCGACCTCGATGGAGTTTTTCTCTTTTTTGGTCAGGGCGAGCTTTGCCTTTTCAAAGTACTTGAGCGCCTTGTCCCGGTACTGCTTGTACTCGCGTTTGGTAATCATCACATTCTCCTTTCGTAGCACGGCCATCCTGGCCATGCCTTCATTTCACGGGCGGGACGCCCGTGTTACAAGCGTCGTTACAACTCGAGGGTGCCCCGCTAAATGCCGGCGCGCCTATCATAACTCCTCTCGGCGCGAGTCTCGAACCAATATCTCGCTGAAGCGAGCCGGAACGGTTCGGGCTCTCATTTCTTCTTTCTGGGCGCCGAATGAATTGGCTCATCACGAAGCGCGTGGGCGGCCTCCATCCAGGCCTCGGAGAGCGTGGGATGGCAATGGATGGTGTGGGCAAGTTCCGCCGCGGTTAATTCCGCACGCAGAGCCGTCGCAGCCTCGGCGATCAACTCCGTGGCGTGCGCGCCGACCGCCTGGGCGCCCAGCAGTTGGTCGGTCGAAGCGTCGGCGAGCCACTTCACGAAACCCACCGGATGGCCGTTGGCCAGAGCTTTTCCGAGCGCGCCAAACATGTATTTGCCGGTTTTGATTTCCGATCCCTTCTTCTGCGCTTCTTCTTCACTCAATCCGACCGTGGCGACTTCCGGTGAAGTGAAAATGCAGTTCGGGACCACCGCCTCGTTCTTGCGCAGGCGCCGGGTACAGGCGTTTTCCGCGGCCACCAGGCCTTGCGACGTCGCCGCATGAGCCAACTGTACGCCCCCCGTAACATCACCGACGGCATAGACGGTTGCCACCTCCGTCCTGCCGTACTCATCGACTTCGATGAAGCCTTTCGCGCTCGCGCAAAGGCCCGCGTTGGCCAGCTTCAGTCCTTCGAGGGACGGCTTGCGGCCCAGCGCGGCCAGCAGGACTTCCGCCTCCAACTTTTCCTGGCCTGCTGCGGCGCGCACACGCGCGCTGTCTGCCGCAATGTTTTCGAGCGTCGTTCCCGTAAGGATTCGAATCCCGAGATTCTTCTCCATGTGCTGGCGCACCACGCGGCGCACGTCGGCATCGAGCGTCCAGAGGATATCGTCGAGGAGTTCCACGACCGTAACGCGAACATCAAGCTGGGCGAGCAGGCAGGCAAACTCGCAGCCGATGACGCCGCCTCCCAGAATGAGAATGCTCGCCGGCAGAGATTGCAGGCCAAGGAAGGAGCGGCTCTCGATCACGCGCTCATGCCGGGGAAGGAAATCCGGTATAGAGGAGTTTGCCCCGGTGGCAATGATGGTTCTCTCCGCTCCTATCTCCACGGACGACGAGCCCGAAGATTGCGCCTCTACCACCAGGCGATTGCGGCTCTCAAAGGAAGCCGTTCCCTTGAAGACCTTGATCTTGTTGGCGGCCATGAGTTGCTTGAGGCCGTCGCGGAGCGACCTCACCACCTTGTCTTTTCGCGCCGCAAGGGCGGCATAGTCGAAGGAAGCGCCCTCGACGCGCAGGCCCATCGCCGGCGCAGACTTCATCTGAGCGTACAGGCTGGAAGAAGCGATGAGCGTCTTGGTGGGAATGCAGCCCCAGTTCAAGCAGGCGCCGCCGAGCTCTTCCTTTTCCACGAGCGCCACCGAAGCGCCCAGTTGCGCGGCGCGGATGGCGGCGGGATATCCGCCCGGCCCTGCTCCGATCACCACTACGCCAAACGTTTCCACAGGTTTTTCTCCTCGAGCCGTTGCTTGACCGCATTCGCGAACCGCGCGGCCATCGCGCCATCGATAAGGCGATGATCGGATGTCAGCGTCATTTTCATCAGCCATCGGACGGCGAGCTGATCGTCCTTGATCGCCGGTTGTTTCAGAATGCTGGATACCGCAAGAATAGCGCTCTCGCCGGGATTGATGATGGCAGTAAAATTCTCCACATCCAGCATGCCCATGTTGGAAATGGTAAACGTGCTTCCCGCCATTTCCGCGGGGGTAAGCCGTCCGGCGCGAGCCTTCTCCGTCAGTTCCGTCGCGCGCAGGTGGATTTCCTCCGGGCTTAGCTCCTCGGCGTCGCGGATGACGGGGACCACCAGCCCTTCATCAAGCGAGACCGCCAGACCGAGGTGAACCTTGCTGTGCCGCGAGACGTTCACGCCATCGGTAGTGCTGTTGACAAGCGGGAATTCCGGAAGAGTCAGCGCCACTGCTTTCAGAATGAAGTCGGTCACGGTATAGGATTTCCCCTGCGCCTTCAGCTCCGAACGAAATTCCACCAGGTCGGTCATGTCCACGGAAACAGTCACAAAGAAGTGGGGCGCGCTTCGAAAGCTGCGCGTGAGCCGTTCCGCGATCACCTGCCTCATGCGCGGCAGAGGCTGGGGAAGTTCCGCGATGGCGCGGCGAACGTCACTCACGGTGATCCGACCCGAATCCCCGCACGGCTCAAGCGTGAGGAGATCAAGCTTATTGCTCGCCGCCAGCGCCTTGGCAGCGGGAGTAATCCGCAGCCGAGCGTAGCCTTTCGCCTTGAGATAGCCCGCAACGTCTTTTTCGAGAATTCGTCCGCTCGGTCCCGTTCCGACAATCGGCGAGGGATCCACCGCCGCTTCCTTGGCCAGCTTCGCCGCGCGGGGACTGATTTTGAAAACGGGCGGAGCCTGCGCTTGCGCGGGTGGCGGCAAGTGCTCCGCTGAAGGTGGCTGGAATTCCCTTGGCACTTCCCACTGAGTTCGAGCAGGTCCGGCAATCGCAGAGGGGCGAACAGGCTGCGGAACCTCTCCGGCGGTGACCAGCGCTTCGGCCTTCTGCGGCCGCCGTTCGGGACGCTGAATTTCAGGAATCGCCTCTCCGGGCTCGCCGATAAAAGCCACTGTGGATTGAACCGGAGCGACTTCGCCTTCGGGGACCACGACCTTGAGCAGGGTTCCTGCCAGAAAGCTCTCGACTTCGAGCAGAGCTTTGTCAGTCTCAATTTCAAAGAGGATGTCGCCCTTGTTGACCCGCTCGCCCACTTTCTTCCGCCACTGGACGATCTTGGCCTCCTCTTCTGATTGACCGAGTTTGGGCATGACAATCGGTTGGACCATCGAATCGATCCCTTTAGAGAACAGCCTTGGCGGCCTTGACAATGTCCGCGGCGTGGGGAAGGAAAACTTCTTCCAGAATGTGTGACTGCGGGGCGATCCCGTTCTTGGCGCCGACGCGCATGATGGGCGCGTCAAGATAATCAAACATATTCTCCTGAATGGTGGAGACGATCTCGCCCATGAAGCTGCCGATCGTCACCGCCTGACAGGCGACCACGCAGCGTCCGGTCTTCTGCACCGAAGCGAGAATCGTCTCCACATCCAGGGGCACCAGGCTCCGGAGGTCGATGACCTCCGCGCTCACTCCCATTTCTGAGTTCAAGTGCTCGGCAGCTTTCAGGGCGTCGCCCACCGCCGGACCCCAGGCGACGATGGTCAGATCGGAGCCGGAACGCTTGACGCCTGCGACCCCGATGGGGACCAGGTAATCGTCCTGCGGGACCATGCCCTTCTCTCCGTAGAGGAGTTGCGATTCGAGAAACATCACGGGGTTGTTGTCGCGAATCGCGGATTTAAGTAGACCCTTGGCGTCGTAAGGCGTCGCCGGGTAGACAACGTACATTCCCGGAATGTGCGCCACCACGGATTCGAGCGTCTGGGAGTGCTGGCCTCCGTAACCTTTTCCGCCGCCCACCGAAACGCGAATCACCAAGGGTATTTCAATCTGTGCGCCTGACATGTAATGCCACTTGGAAGCCTGGTTGCTGACCTGGTCCCCCGCCATCAGCAGGAAATCCATGTACATCAGCTCCACCACCGGCCGCAGCCCCACCATCGCCGCGCCCACGCTGGTGCCGCAAATGGCCGCCTCGGAGATGGGGGTGTTGAAAACGCGGTCGCGGCCGAAGGCTTCCAGCAGCCCCTTCGTCGCCTTGAACGCGCCGCCGTATTCCGCCACGTCCTCGCCGTAGAAAATGACGCGGGAGTCGCGCTGCATCTCCTGCACCAGGGCTTCCTTGATGGCGTCGCGGTAGGTCAGTTCGCCCTGCGCGGTCCGCTTGATCGCCGGAAGCTGTTCCACGATCTTTACCTTCTGGAATTCCGCCGGAACTTCTTTCGCCGAGGTGTGCGTGTACATGTACTTGATGACGTCCTGCGGCGCTGGGTCCGGTGAGTCGGCAGCTCGCCGGGCCGCGCGGGCGTTGCGATCACAAACTCTCGCTTCGATTGCAGCGATTCCGGCCTCGTCGAGAAGGCCGCACTCCAGGAGTTGCTTCTTGAAGCTGGCGATAGGATCGACAGCCTTCCAGGCCGCTTCTTCGTCGCGCGTGCGGTATTCGTTGCGCGGGTCGCTCAGAGAGTGGCCGTAATAGCGATACATATGCACGTCGAGCAGGTATGGGCCCTTGCCGCTCCGACAGCCCTCCGCGGCGCGCCGGACCGCGTCGCGAACCGCCAACACGTCCATGCCGTTCACGATTTCGGCGTGCATGTTGCGGTCGGAGAAACCCGCGGCGCGCCGCGCGAGTTGCGAGATGCCCATGACTTCATGTTCCACGCGCCCGGTCATACCGTAATGGTTATTAAGAATAACAAATATAATGGGCAGACCGAAGCGATGCTCACCCGCCAGTTCGTTAATGAATTGAACCTGCGCGGCGAAATTCAGCGATTCCAGAACCACGCCATTGGCATATGCGCCGTCCCCGGCGAAGCAGCACACCAGGCCGCCGGTTCGCAGGTAGCGCAGCCCCAGCGCCGCGCCGGTGGCGATGGGAACGCTGCCGCCCACGATGGCGTTGGCGCCCAGGTGGCCCACGCGAAAGTCCGCGATGTGCATGCTGCCGCCGCGGCCCTTGCAGTAGCCGTCCTCCTTGCCGAAGAGTTCGGCGAGCGTGCGGTAAACGTGATCCTCCAGGGCTTCCTCCAGAAGTTCCGCGCGCGAGGATGCCCGCGAATCAGGCACTCGCTTCCGCATCTCCTCGTCACCCATCATCCGGATGGCGCAGCAGCCACGCCCGAGGCTGTCGCCGTGACCGCGATGCGTGCTGGTGATGCGGTCCTGGAGCGTCAGGGCGCTGCACGCACCAACGGAAGCTCCCTCCTGGCCGACGGAGAGGTGCGTGGGCCCGCGATAGTTGAAATCGCGGAGCGGCTCGTAAGCCCCGGAGCGAAGCTTGACGATCATCTCTTCCATTTCGCGGATCATCAGCATGTCTTCCAGAAGATCCAGCGCTTTCGCGGCGTCAATACGACTCGCCTTCAGCTCGCTGAGGAGAGTGCCCCCAAAGCGATAAGCGGAAATCTTCCCGCAATCCAAGTCAAAGGGGGTAAAATCCGGCCTGGTATTACTTAGGTAACTAACCGTCATACTCGTGCTCCTGCCGCAAACTGCGCCTGACGCGCTGTAGCGGCGGTCTATGCCCGCCGCCCCATCGGCGCTCATAGAGCGCCGCTACAGACCCCAAAGGTCAGGCCCGCACCACGTCGACGCCTAACTTCCGAAGTCGCTGTGCAAACTTCCTGTCGATGCCATCGTCCATAATCAGGACGCGGAGGCGTTTCAGTTGCCCCGCCTGGGTGAATGAAACTTTGCCGACTTTGCTGTGATCGGCCAGAAGGTAGACTTCCCGCGCGTGCTTCATCACTAATTCCTTGGTATAAGCCTCGCTGGGATCGGTGGTCGTGAGTCCCTCTTCAAGAGTGAGCCCGATCGTGCCCATAAACGCCTTGTCCAAGTGGAGGCCGTCGAGGGTGAGACGCGTGAGCGCGCCGACCAAAGTCTGGCTGAGGCGACGGAGCTCGCCGCCAATCAGAATGAGTCGCGGCCCCCGCGCCGCCAGCTCGATCGCGGCACGAATCGAGTTGGTCACTACCGTGATGTTCGAGCGATCTTTCAGCAGGCGCGCTAATTCCAAAACCGTGCTGCCGCCATCCAGATAGACGGTGTCGTTAGGCTCGATGAATTTTAGGGCCGCGCGCGCAATGCGCTGTTTCTCCTTCGCGGCGAGAGAAGTCTTGTCGTCGAAAAGCGGCTCCTCGAGCCGGCTGCCGATTCCGACCGCCCCGCCATGAACCCGCCGGATCTCCCCCAGATCTTCGAGTTCGTCCAAGTCCCGCCGAACGGTGGCCGAGGATACCCGGAGTTGCCGCGCGAGCTCCTCGACACGCACGACATGCTCCTTACTCATGATTTGCAGAAGCCGCTCGTGCCGTTGTGGAGCGAGTTCCTTCTGCTCGATCAGTTCCATCGACGCGGACCCTCTGTTCGATTCTGCGCGAGATTATCACAAATATGACTGAATTCAAGCAAATTCTTTCAGGCCGCATTTCCTTGATTATAGAAATACGGGGAATCTTCGCTGCGCTCAGAATGACAAGGTGGATGGGTGTCTTGGCAACCTGCTAAACAAAGAACGTCAGGTAAGGTTCGCCGCGGGTTTCGCGCAGAAGCAGCAGCGCCAGTTCGCGCGCGTGGTAGTCGCCCCACATGGAAGCTTCGCCGCAAGGAATCCTTCGGCCCAACGGCACGTAATCCCATCCCGCCGGACGATGATAAACGGAGTGAAGGACTAGGCCCTGGTGCCTGGCGTCTTCCGAGAGATAAGGCCGGTCGAAGAGCGCCCCGGCGACAGTCAGAGCTGCCTGAAGGTAACGGCGCGCGCGCTCGGCAGAGTCGGGGGACTGGGACAAGTATCTTCCCATGCGCCACAGCGCCTGGGCCGCGATGGTTGCTGCGGAACTATC
>JAIQGA010000220.1 GCA_020072925.1 Terriglobia bacterium
GAACTCTTTGCTGAAGTCGTCGACAGGGAATTCCGGGTTAACCCGCATAGAATATCGGAAGGTCTCCAGGTCCGTCCGGACGGCTGCAAACCTTCGCTTGACCTCGGCGAGGTCCTTGAGTCTTGCGGGCACGCTGAGCGTCGAGTGCCCAATGGACAACACAGCCGCGGCCCCTGCCACAACTGCCCACATAAACCTGAGGTGCGGTTCCGCCCATAGCGCCCAGCCCGATACCGCCGAGCCAGACGCGGTTAGAGCGACAAGCAGTCTCGTACCCTCATCTACGCGCAGCCACCTGTTGATGAGTCCGTCCGCTACCATTTCTTGAAAGAAGGCGTCGTAGTATGTCTCGAATGACGCCTCCCAAAGCTCTTCGTGAGGATCGACCATCATATTCCCTTCCTCCAAGCCTTTAAGACTTCATTAGCCACGAGAACCCTGACGGTTCGCGGTGTTGAGGCAAACATGCAGCAGTTTGCGACCCTCCGTAGTCTGCCAACCCTCCTTGTCCCTGTTGCGCCCGCATGCGCAGCCCTCCGCGCTTTTGCGGGCATTCCCTGGCATCACTGTGCGATGTGAGCACCACTTCACTCTTTGTCGAACCCAAACTCTTCCCAAATGTCAGGCCAATCCTGCTTGAGCTTCTCACGGCCCTCTGCTGTCACGAAGTGCGCGTCAAATGCCACTCTTCCTGAGTCGAAATACTTCCATACGCCCGACAAGTAATACCGCTTGATGAAGCGGGCCAAATCACAGGTCACCCAGAAATCTATGCTGTTGTAATGGTCGAACCTCTCTAAAAAAACGCTTGTTCGAGCTCCCCATGTGTGGGATTCATACGGGTCAATGTCCGTTGCTTCTGAGTAGCCAACGCAGTCCTCTGCGAGATGTGCCAGCAGGACAACTGCCGAAAAGGCGCCCCCCCCGCGCGCCACACATTGAAGCAACGAATCTCGGTTCTTAATGGCGTTGGCCAAGTAGTAGCCAGCGAACTTCGTTAGTTTCTGCTCCTGGTCCGCCGGTCGGAATTGCGCAGGAGTCGAAACACTGAGCCCTTTGTGGGGATCAATGTACTGATGAACTCTGAGCATCTGCCCGTGCTTCGTCCGGCTCGTGTATGACCTGAACGATTTCATGTACTTCTGTCGATGGCGGAGGGTCTCGTAAACCGCCTGCCCGACGAGGACCTGGTTCGCGTCACCAGCACTCATTACGCGTTGAGCGATGTTGATGCCTGCACCGGCGACGTTCGCTCTCTCGTTGACGTCTGTCACCAGGTTATCCACATTTTGGTTGATCCCAATGCGGATTGCGAACTCGCGCATAGGGTCTTTGGCCTGGGAATTGAAGGTGTCGAGGCTTTCTAGCAGCTTCAGGGCGAGTTGGAGGTGCACATCATAGGGCGACTCGACGCCCACGAGAGCGATGCAGATTCCGTCGCCGGTAGGCAAGAAAATTACCCGATCAGAGGGCAAGCCGAACTCCTCGGTAGACGTGCGTACAAGCTGGTTAAGAGTGCCGACGATATCCGTCTGGGCCTCAACGCTCCGGTCTTGCGAATAGTTTACGACGTCCAAAAAGACGTACTTGACTGCTGCCGTCCTGGCTTCTGCCATATCTGTCCCCCTACGTCCGACCGCGACGAGAGACGTGGGCGGCGCGTACATCGTGGCATTTGCGAAGTTGGCGACACCCAGGCAATATCACGGGGCAAACTTGACGCTTTTATATACCCGTGGAGCCAGAAATACAAGCGGCGGTCGCATCCAGTCGGCAACGTAGAAGGTGGTCGCCTTAGTACTGCGTGGCTCTCGATCTTCGACAATCGAAACCCGCAGCATCGATAAGCGCCGCTGGGGTGCCGACTCAGGCGGGGGTAAGTTCCCAGCGCCGGGCGCGGGGGAGCGAGGGAATCTCTGAATGCTGAATTATGAATGATGAAGGATGAACAAAAAAGAGAGTCGAGGGTTGAAGGATCAGGGTTGAGGGTTCGGGCTAATCCAGGGGGACCTCACGTTTTAAGTCGAGAGCCTCGTTGACCACGACCAAATTTCCGCCGTCCTCGGAGCGCAACTGCTGATTGGCATTCAGCAGTTCGATCCCGTAGACCGTGCCGTCGGCCGCCATGTCGACGTTCAATTCGTCGCTCAGATGCAGAGTCTCGACCTGGGCGGTCTTCTCGTGCAAGCGAAGATAGGCGATGTTGTGTCGTGGATCGTAGATCAGTTTCATGAAGCCTCGCTGCTCAAAAGAATTTTACCACAACCGTGATGACCAGCCAATCGCCTTGTTCGATTACCGCGTACGCCTCCACTTGCTTCGTTGCGTGGCGCCGCCCCAGCCACTCGCCTCCGAATGCGAAGTTGCGCCGGAAACCTGTCCTTCCGAACTTGGCAGGAAATTGCTCGCCGGTTTCGACCGTAGCCATGACCTCGGCTTCGGCCGCTCCCCTCTCGGCCAGTCGGTCACGGGCATGAGGATGTAACCGAATGTTCATAAGTAAGCAGTGTCCCTACCAGATTTGCGAATGGATCCAGCGGTAGCCGGCGCGCAGGGCTCGCCAGGCCAGGGGATAGCGCTTGCCGTAAATTCGCGCGGCGCCGGTCATGCCTTCGCGAAGCTGGCCTTGCGGATTGGGAAATTCCATTTCGACTTCGAAGAAGTTGGTTAGTTCCTGCCCGTGCCGCTCGATTTTCTGCGGCTCGGAAACCGGCCGCCGTGACGAAGCCGCGGGCATAATCTGGCGGACGACTCCCGGAAAAGTCTGGAAGGGATAACTCTCGAGCTTCAGGGCGACGCGCGCGCCGGGGCGCACGTCCTCCAATTCCCAATCGCGCACCAGGATGTGGGCGCGCATCGCGTGCCGATCCACAAGCGTGGCGAGAGGCGCGCCTTCGGCAAGGTATTCGCCCACGCGCTGCTCGACGCGCGGAGTGGCGACCACGCCGTCAAAGGGAGCGCGCAAAGTCAGTCCGTCGCGCTTGCGGTTGGCGTCCGCTTTCTCGGCCTCCAGGCGCCGCGTTTCCTGGGAGTATTTGGCAATCGTGGCAAAGTCGACGCTCGCCTGTGCGACGCGCAGCGAATCCTCGCCCATCTGAAGTTGACTGTCGGCCACGGCGACGCGGGTTTCGATGTCCGCGTTGTGGAGCACCGCGAGCGTCTTGCCGGCGGGAACGCTTTCTCCCTCCTGCACATCCACTTGCTGGATGAATCCCGCTACCGGGGCGCGCACCTCGACGCGGCGCGCGGGCTCGAGCAGGAAATTCGAAGTCACTTTCACCGCCGTGGGCGGGACGACAAGCACCAGGAGCGCCGCCGCTCCCGCCACCTGTTGCCATCGAGTCATTCGCCACGCCATAAATTTCTCCTTCAGGCCGCGCAGACTGGCGCGCACCAATGCGCTCGCCTTTCTGATCTTGGCGCGAAGCATCAGGTAAAGCACTCCGGCCGTCGCCAGATAACCCCAGTTCCCAAGGTGCTTGACGAAAATGTTGTTCACAAATCCCAGGAGCAGGACCAACACCAGCACTCCATAAACCGCCGCGAGGCTCGCGTAGACCAGATAAATCCGACGCTCGCGCCGGCTTGCCGCGGGAAGCTCCACGTCCTGCCGAAGGAACGTGCGCTTCAGCCACGCGTTCAAGTAGGCGAAGGACTGTTCGCGCAGGTTGTCGATTTGCAGGATCTGCATCAAGGTGTAGTAGCCGTCGATCTTCATCAACGGGTTCAGTTGCATGAAAGCCGGGATGCCCGACATGAGCGCGAACTCATAGGCGAGATTTCCTGTCAAGGAGCCGGGTGGGGAAAGTGCCCAGATGAAAATCGCGAGACAGCATTGCCACAGGGTGATCCAGATTCCCGCGAGGATGGTCCAGATGCGTTTGCGCGTGGCGTCAAACAGGGCCATCTCGGTACAGTCGGTGTAAAACGAAGGGGAAAAATAGAGGAGCATGAAGCCCATGTGGTGGACCTCGCCGCCGTAATGCTTGCAGGCGAGGCCGTGCGCGAACTCGTGCGGGCCCACCACGATGAACAGCATCACCCACATCAGCGCGATGTCCGCGAAGGTCTTGTTTGAGAAGCTGTAAAGCGCGCTCGTTTCCGCCCAGAAGCGGCCGAAGTCCCTTCCCACAATGATGAACGCCAGGGCAAAAACCACCAGCGAGAGGATGACGAACGGCTTCGTAAAGAGCCAGCCCGTGCGACGATTCAGCCAAGTGAGGGCGCGGTCCGGATCGAAAGCCGAAAAGTAAATGTAAAGCAGGCTGGCGCGATTCACCCGCTGGCGGCGCTCGTCGCGGATTTTCCCCAGGATGCAGAGATTTTTCTCGGCGGAGGTGCGCTCCCAGGCGTTGGGGTCGATGCTTTCCAGAAACTCCAGGATTTCCGCTTCGGAAAAACTCTGGTCGGGATAACGTTCGCAAAGCGCCTGGGCGATTTCGCCGGGCGTGCGCGTGCCGTCGCACAGCGCCAGAACTTCCCAATCGAATTCGCCAAGACGATTGAAGGAATCGGTCTCGGGGATCTTGAAGACGTAACTGACTTCGCCGCCGAAGTTCTGCTTGCTGACCTTGAGGTCAGCACGAAACTGGGGGCGGCGCAGACCCTTGGCGTGAACGCCGCTCAGACGCAGGCTGGTGGGGCCAAAGCGCATCTCGTCTCCAACTCAGGGCGTGGCCGCCCGCCGGCCCGCGGGCCATAAGACTTTCACCGCCATCCCCGGACGCAAACGGTCCAGGTCCGGATGGGTAAGCTGTGCAGTCACATCGTAGCTGCCGCTGGCGGGATCAATGGTGGGGCTCACCAGTTTGACGCGCGCTTCATAAGTTCGCGAGGCGTCATCCACCGGAACAACTTGCAGCGGCTCGCCGCTCTTGGGCCGCCTGCCCGCCGACTCGGGAACCAGAAAGCGAACTTCCAGCGGGGCGAGCTGGCTGAGGCGGAAGCAGGGATCGTTCTTGACCACGTTCTGCCCTTCGCGGATGTAACGCCGCGCCACATAACCGCTGAAGGGCGCGATAATCCGGGTCTTCTCCATCTCGAGCTCGAGGGCGTGAATTTCGAACTGTTTCCTCGTCACCGTGGCGCGCCAACTCTCCTCATCGAAGCCCGCGCCGTTGGCTTTGAATTCCGCCTCGTCGAGCGCGGAGTCGCTGCCGAGCCCGTACTTGTGCAATTCCTGCTGTCGGCGATATTCCGCCCGCATTGCTTTGGTCTGCGCCTCGGCATATTTCAGGTTGTTCTGCGCGATTTCAAGGTCCAGGCGCGCGTTCTGCAAACGCGTCTGCAGCTCACGATCGTCGAGCTGCGCCATCACTGCGCCCTGCTCGACCCAACGATCCTGGTCGTAGGAAATTTTCTGGACGATGCCCTCGCGCTGCGCGAGCAGGTCCACGGCGCGCTCGACGGAAAGCACGCTGAGGATTTGCAACGTGTCAGGCTGCGCTGCGGGAGCCGGAGCGGCTTTGGCGGAGGACGCAGTGGCGGGTTTGGGGGCGGCCTCGACAACTTCCTGGTCTTTGGGCGGGTTGTTGCACGCGCCCGTCGCGAGGCAGACAGCCGCCAAAGCCACGTACACCCAAGTTCGTCGTCTCATAGCTTCCGCCTCGAAGGGAATTGCTGTAGCGCCGACTCCGACCGCCGTTCTTTCCGGCGCTCATAGAGCGCCGCTGCAAAGGCCGTCGTCACGATATTCTGTAACCCCCATTACGGGAGCGACGACCAAGCTTTTCGCCACACCCAGCGCAGAGGAGTCCGCAGCGCCACGTAGCCCACCGGATACCATCCGCTCTCGAACCAGCCGCCGGCGCCGGTGATTTTCGCCTGGCCCGCCATTCCCTCGCGGACCTTGCCCGCGGCATTCGGAAAAATGGCGCGCGTCACGAAGAATTGTTCGCCCTCCGCCGAAACGGTCTGCGGTGACACCCGTTCCACCCGGCCCGCGATCGTTTGCGTGGGGAATGCATTGAGCTTCAAAGCCACCTTCGCTCCGGGCTGAATTGTATAGACGTCGGATTCCGGCACATTCATCTCGGCGGCCATGTGGTCCTGGTCCACCAGCTCACACAGCGCCTCGCCCATTTCGAGAAATTTTCCCACCTTCTCTTCCACGTGTGGCGTCACGATGACGCCCGCGATGGGCGCGCGAATCTGGGCGTCCTCGATCTTCTCGCGGTAGAGACGCGCCTCAGCCTGGTGCAGGTCCATGCGGAGTCGAGCCTGGCTGGCGGCGGTCCAATCGTGTTTGGCCTCCGCTTCCGCCAGTTGCCCGCGCGCCTGCCCCAGGTCGCTCAAGGCGCGGTCCAGGCGGACCTGGTTGTCGCTGGCGTCGAGCGTGGCCAGAACATCGCCTTCATTCACCCTTTGGCCTTCGCGCGCCAGCACGCGCTGGATGACGCCGCTCACTTGCGCGCTGACCACGCGACGCTGGGCGGGAACCACGGTGGCATTTGTCTGGATGCGCAACTTCCAGGGCACCACGACCAGCAGCAGCGCCACGACGCCCGCCTTCCAGCCAATCTCCCTCCAACGGCCGCGCGAGACTCCTTCCAGCCGACGCTTGCTTTTGAGTAGCGGCTGCCACAGGCTGGCGAGCGGCACTTCTTGGTACAAGCGCGCGTTGCGGACCGCCACAGTGGTCTGGCTGGCCAGGATGCTGAGCACTTCGAGATGATTCTCGGAAAGGAAATCAGATTCGGCGCTGAGCAGCGCCAGCACGCCGACAGTCCCCTGGTCGTCGCGCAATGGGAGAGCGTAAAAGCCGCTGTAACCGTGTTCGGCGAGGAAGCGGGTCAAGCTATCGGGGACGCCGTTCGCGCTCGGCGCTTCGTCCCCTTCGTGGCGATTCGCCGATACGGCGTCTTCCTGCCCCGCCACCCACTCCAGGATTTCCCGCAGTTGTTCCATCTTCGGCGTGCGGGGCACTTCGCTTTCGCCCGAGACCGCGCCGAGAATAAACTGGCTGCGGTCATACAAGCCGATGGCGCAGAGTTCGAACGGAACCACCGTCGCCGCCTGGTGCACGACCGTGGTCAACACGTGGTCGAGATCAAGCGTCGAAGTCAGTTCCTTGCTGGTCGCGAGGAGAGCGCCGAGCTCGTGGACCTTGCGTTCCGCGTTCAGCAAATTGGCGTTATGGAGCGCGATCGCCGCCTGCTCGGCCATGCTGGCGAGGAAGAAGAGGTCGTCTTCGTCGAAGGGCCCGCCGCCTTGCTTGTTGACCACCTCCACCACGCCTAACACCTGCTCGCCCTTCACCAAGGGCGCGAGCATGAGCGATTCGAGTGCAAAATCATCGGCTGACCCGCGCCGCACCTCGAGCAAGGGCTCCTCGGCGGCGCTTTCCACCACCCGAGGCTCGCCGCGCTCGGCCACCTCTCCCAGCAGGCCTTCGCCGAGTGCGATGCGTACCTCCTGATCGGTTGTGGGATCCTCGCCTGCCTGCTGCGCGAAGTAGAGTTCGTTTGCGCCGGAATCGACCAGCCAGAGGTTGCAGGCGGTCGCGCTGAAAACATCGCGGATCTTTTCCGCCGCGATGGGCAGCAGTTCGCTGAGCTCCAGCGTCGAGCCGAAGACACGGCTGATGTCGTAGAGCACAGTCAGACGCTCGACCGTGGCCATATCCGAGCGGCGCTCCTGCTCGATCGCCTCCAGAGCGTCCAGCGCGCGCCCAGTGATCCGGCAGGCCTCTTCAACGAAGGCTTCGTCCTGTACGGTGAATTCGCCGCGCTGCTTGTTGAGGACCTCAACCACGCCGAAGGCGCCCTGGGACCTGAAGAGCGGGCTGTAAAGAGCCGTCCTTACCCGCTCGCGGGCACGCTCGGCGAGGTGCCCAAGCGCTTCCGGATCGATCTCCTCAGCAGAGATGCGCCGCGGGCGCTCCCCCTCCAGCACCTCCGGGAGCAAGCCCTCCGTGACGGGCTGCGAGGCCGGTTCGATTCGCGAGCCGGGCTCTGACCAGTGCGCCAGGCACACGAGCGCCTCGGTGGCGGGATCGCGCGTCCACACCAGGACCGCGCCTGCCCCCGTTACCGGCCCCAAATGAGTAGACAGCGTCCTCAAAAGGGTGTTGGTTTCACGGCAGGGCTGATACGCGGTAACAAGGGCCAGCAGCTCAGACCACTGTTCCATGCCCGTTTCCTGGATGAAGGCCCTCCGGCTCGAAGAACGAGCATTTCGGAAGGAATATAACTGCCCGTTCGCGGTGCTTTGACGCTACCAAATGGGTTTCAGGGCGTCAAGCGCAGCGGCCAGGAGTATACGCGCATTGGGGATCGAAGTCTGCAAGCCTCCCGCCCCCAACAGGTTGATGAAAACGGGTAGCGGCGACTTTACTTCGCCATGGGATGTAAAATCGCCGCCACCTCACCCTCAGTGGGCTGTTCATCAACCTGTTAACTCGCGCACTTCACCGCGGCCCGGCCGAGGAATTCCGCGGAGGCACCAAGCTCTTCTTCGATGCGCAGCAACTGGTTGTACTTGGCAATCCGGTCGCTGCGGCTGGCGGAACCTGTCTTTATCTGGCCCGTTCCCAGCCCCACCGTGAAGTCGGCGATGAAAGCGTCCTCGGTCTCGCCCGAGCGGTGCGAGACCACGGCGGTATAACCATGCCGACGCCCCAACTCGATGGCGCGAATGGTTTCCGTGACGGTCCCGATTTGGTTCAGCTTGATGAGGATGGAATTCGCCGTGCCTTCTTCAATCCCGCGCTCCAGGCGGTCGGTATTGGTGACGAACAGGTCGTCGCCCACCAGTTGCACCTTGTCGCCAATCGCTTCCGTGAGGGCTTTCCAGCCTTCCCAGTCGTCCTGCGCCAGCCCGTCTTCGATGCTGATGATGGGATACTGGCGCGTCCACTCTTCGTAGAGCTTCACCATTTCATCGGACGACTTCTTCGCCTTGTCGGACTTGAAGAAGACGTACTTGCCGTCCTGGAACATCTCGCTCGAGGCGGGGTCGAGGGCGATACAGATGTCGTGTCCTGGGGAATAGCCCGCGGCTTCGATGGCCTCGAGGAGCAACTCCACGGCCTCGACGTTGGACTTCAAGCTGGGAGCGAACCCGCCCTCGTCGCCCACGGAAGTGTTGTACCCGCGCTCTTTCAAGACTTTCTTCAGCGTGTGGAACGTCTCCGCGCCCATGCGCAGCGCGTTCGAAAAGGTTTCCGCGCCCACGGGCATAATCATGAATTCCTGAAAGTCCACGGTGTTGTCCGCGTGGACGCCGCCATTCAGCACGTTCATCATGGGCACGGGAAGGATGCGCGCCTGCAAACCCCCCAGGTAGCGATAAAGCGGCACACGCGCCGACTGCGCCGCCGCGCGGCAGACCGCCATCGAGACAGCCAGAATGGCATTCGCTCCCAGCTTGCCTTTGTTCGGCGTCCCGTCGAGTTCGATCATGCGCGCATCGATTTGGCCTTGTTCGCCGGCCTCGTGCCCGCCCAGCTCGTGCGCCAGAATCGTGTTGACGTTTTCGACGGCCTGCAAGACGCCCTTGCCCAGGTAGTGGCGCTTGTCGCCATCGCGCAATTCCACCGCCTCGTGCTCGCCGGTCGAAGCTCCTGAGGGCACGGCCGCTCGGCCAAACGCCCCGTCGCGCAACGTCACTTCGGCTTCCACCGTCGGATTGCCGCGCGAATCGAGAATTTCCCGTCCTACAATCAGATCAATTTGCGCCATAAGAATGAGTCCTCACGTTGAATTTGAAACCCCGAATTCTAGCACACGCGCGAGGCCTGCACCTGTAAAAGGCTTCTTGGGAGCGGACTGACGGACAACTGACCCCTCACCCGGCCCGCTTCGCGGCCCACCCTCTCCCCAAGGGAGAGGGCTGGGCAACTCAACCTTAGCACTGAGTTC
>JAIQGA010000221.1 GCA_020072925.1 Terriglobia bacterium
GCCACGATCCGGCGCTGCGTGGAAGATTTGAATCCCGACCCTTCCCATCCCGGGTGCATCTATTCGCAGATGCACATGTGCCTGGCGCCCTGCTTCCAGGGCTGCACGGACGAGGAATACCAGCAAGAAGTCGGCCGCGTGGTCGCTTTCCTCGACGCCGAGGGGCAGCCGCTCATCCGCGGCCTGGAAACCGATCGCGCGCGAGCCTCCGAAGCGCTCGATTTTGAAGCAGCCGGCAAGCTGCATCGCCGCCTGGAGAAAGTCCACGAAGTGTTGCGGCAGAAACCGGGCCTGGCCCGCAATTTGCGCGACCTCCACGCCGTCATCGTCGAGCGCGGCGCGCAGCCGAAGAGCATCACCTTCTTCCGCCTCCGCGGGGGCGAAATCCACGGGCCGTTCCACCTTTCTCTCGACGAGAACGTCGCCCGGCCGGTGCCGCTCGACCAGCAACTTCATGAGTTGCTGGCCCTCCCGCCTCGCCCCGAGGACTCGCCATCGCCTTCCCCTTGGGAACACCTGAGCCTGTTGGCGCGCTGGTACTATTCAAGCTTCCGTACCGGCGAGATTCTGCCGCTCGGCCCGAATCAGGAAATCCCCCACGCGCGCCTGATCCGCCTCTGCCGCAAGGTGCTGGCCCCGGCATGATTTCCCGTGCCGGTCGGCCCCAAGTGGCATTCGGGTCCTTCCGCAGGTAGAATGAGTTCGATGGAGCCCGTCGTCGCCAAGTTCCGCACGCACGAGGAAGCCCGGGAAGCGACGCTCGCTTACTATCGCCGCCTCTCGCCCGCCGAGCGTCTGGAGATTCTCTTCAGCCTCCGGGACATGGCCCGCAAGGAGGACGATGCCCCTTCCGAAAGACTGGCGCGCGTTTATCGCATCACTCAACTCCAGCGGGGTTGAGTATCTGATTGTGGGCGCAGTCGCGCTGGCCCACCATGGCTTCCCGCGTTACACGGGCGACCTGGACATCCTCGTCCGCAACTCACCCGAGAACGCCCGGCGCCTGGAACTGGCCCTGCGCGACTTCGGGTTCGCTGAATTGGGTTTGAAAGAATCCGACTTCGTCGAATCCTACCGAGTCATCCAATTGGGTGTGCCGCCCAACCGAATCGATCTTCTCACTTCCCTTACTGGCGTATCGTTCCAGGACGCCTGGGCGGAGAGAACAGAGGCTGAGCTGGAAGGAATGCCGGTACACTTCATCGGCCGCCAGGCGCTGATCCAGAACAAAAAAGCCACCCGGCGCCCTCAGGACCTCGCCGACCTTGAGGCGCTCGGAGCGAGCGAGTAGAAGGTTTCCACGGCGCGATTTTTATGCCGTGGGATTCTTAACGCACGAGAAATCAGTCCACGGCACAAGAGCAGTGCCGTGGCTACTAGGTTTATCGCGGGTTGTCGAGGGGGGGAGCCCAGGACACTGATAAAGTGGGGTAATCCCGGCGTAAGGCAGCCTCAAAATGGCGCTTGATTTCGTCCGCTTGGTTTTCAAGGAAAGGGGAGGACAAGAACGCCAGGTGAACATGATCTCCAACGACTTGGAATGCAACCTCAGGCAGGCTCACCATGTACTGTTCAAACCTCCATAGTCTATCAAGGGTTGTTTCGTTGAGCCGAACTGGGAGTTTGGCAGTCAGGCTCGGCGTAAGAAGCCTGGCCATTTCGAGATTCTCTAGACGATGCTGGTCATTGAGGAATTCACGGAGCCGCGAAGCAACTCCCCACCCTGCTTCCTTGCAAGCTTGAACCAATCGCCGGAACTGGATACCCTCTTCCCTCCTTCTCGACCCATGTTCGCGCATGGCGCAGCCTCGGCAACGCCCAGAAGTGTTCTGCTTGCCTAGTCGCACACCGCAGACTTGACAGTGCGTGAACCCTTTGATCGGCATGGCAATCCTCCGTAAACCTCCGAATCCTAGCATAGCCGATTCACAGGTGTTTGGAAGCCCGGTTTGACTGCATTCGGGCGCGGCCCTAGAATGAGTCGGGAGCCGATCTTCAATGGCGAGGCTGCAATCGTTGGGGCTGGGAGACACCGATGAGAGCCTGCCGCCTCCGCCTCCCCCTCCTCCCAAGCCGCCGCGAGTCCTCAGCCGGAAAGTAATCGCGCGCCTCGTCTTCCTGACCCTGCTGCTCCTTTCGGCGGGCGTGGGGGCGCTGGGCGGGCTGATCTTCGTCTACTCCTCCGACCTGCCGCAGATCCAGGAGCTCATGGACTACCGCCCCGACGTCATGACGGAACTCTACGCCGACGACGGCACACTGATTGGCAGCTTCGCGCTGGAGCGGCGCGTGATCGTCACCTACAACCAGATCCCGCGGGTCCTCCGGGACGCAATTCTCTCGGTCGAAGACCGGAATTTCGAGAGCCATTGGGGCATCGACGTCATCCGCGTGGTGCGCGCCGCGATGACCGACGTGATGGAGTGGCGCCGCGCGCAGGGCGCCAGCACGCTGACCATGCAGCTCAGCCGCCTGCTCTTCCTCACTCCCCAGAAATCCTGGAAGCGCAAAATCCAGGAGGCCATCCTGACCATTCAGATCGAGCGGCACCTGACCAAGCCGCAGATCTTCACCCTCTACTGCAACGTCATTCCGCTGGGTCACGGGAATTTCGGTTTCGCGGCGGCGGCGCAGTTTTTCTTTGGGAAGCGGCTGGACCAGTTGACGCTGCCTCAGGCGGCGCTCCTCGCCGGCCTGCCGCGCACCCCGACCGGCTATTCGCCGTTGCTCTACCCCGAACGCGCCCGCCTGCGGCGCAATCAGGTGCTCGCCGCCATGCGTGAGAACGGCAAGATTTCCGAAGCCACATACCGCCAGGCGCGCTCGGCGCCGCTCGACCTGAACATCCAGCGCTGGTCGAACAACATCGCGCCCTATTTTGTCGAGGATGTGCGCCTGTTCCTGGAGAAGAAATACGGCGCCGAAACCGTGCACGAAAAAGGCTTGCGGGTTTACACCACGCTCAACGTCAAGCTGCAAAGCTACGCCGAGCAGGCGCTCGAAAGCGGGCTGCGCGTCTACGACAAGCGGCACGGATGGCGCGGCCCGGAGGCGAACATCCTCAAGGACCCGCCCACCAATCCCAACGGCCTGCTGGCCACGCTCGACACCTACACGCACCCGGACTGGCACGGACCGCTCGAGCCTGGAGGGCTGCTGCACGGGCTGGTGCTCGATGTGAAACCGGACCACGCTCTGGTGCGCGTCGGCGAGTTGACGGCGCGCGAGAATCTGCGCTTCTACGCCACGCTGTTTGGACTCTCCCAGCGGGAGCAAAGGATCGATGCCGTGCTGGACCTGTTTCGGGTCCGCGACCGCGCGAGCGTCCCGGTGCGCGAGCTTTCCCGCGGGCTCCAGCAGCGCGTTTCACTCGCTCGCGCCTTTCTGCACGACCCGCGGTTCCTGCTCCTCGACGAGCCCTTTACGGGGCTCGATGCGGCCACCACGGAGCTTCTGGAAAACCTTCTGCGCCGCCTGCCCGAGCAAGGAAAGGCGCTGATCTTTTCCACCCATGATTTCGACCAGGGCACCGCGATTGCCCGCAGACTGGTGGCGCTCGAAGGCGGGCGCGTGCGTTACGACGGCCCGTTTGCTCACGCGCCCCTGGAAGCCCTGCGAATTGCCAGGGAAAAAGCGGTCAACCGTTCGTAGTAATCGAGGATTGCGAAGCTGACGTAAACGAACTCAGAGGAGTAACAAACGACCCCTCACCCTGCCCCTCTCCCCAAGGGAGAGGGTTGAGATTCTGTTCGCTGGCCCTCTCTCTAAGGGAGAGGGTTGAGATTCTGTTCGCCGCCCCTCTGCCCAAGGGAAAGGGTTGAGATTTTGTTCTTAGCCCTCTCCCTTGGGGAGAGGGTGGCCCGCAAGGGCCGGGTGAGGGGTCAGTTGTCCATTACGCGTGCAAACTTTAACTTAACTTTGCACGTTCACGATAGCGACGATCTCGTGCTTGTGAAATTGCTATTGACAACGGACCACAGACAACAGACTCCGGACTGTCAGACTCTTTCGATGCGCACCCTGCGAATCATTGCGGCGATTTTTGTTAAGGACCTTCGCCTTGAGTGGCGTCACCGCGAGACGCTCGCCTCGATGTGTGTTTTCGGAATCCTGGTGGTTTTCCTTTTCAACTTTGCCTTCGAGTCAGGAGGCGAGGAAAGGCTTCGCCTGCTGCCGGGGCTCCTCTGGATCGCTTTTGCGTTCTCCGGCATTCTGGGGTTCAATCGTTCCTTCGCGACGGAGAGGGAAAACGCCTGCCTCGAAGGGATGGCGTTGGCGCCCGTCGATCCCGGCGCGATTTACCTGGGCAAGATGCTGGCCAACCTGGTGTTCCTCGGCATCGCGGAGGCGGTCATCGTCTTTGCAGTGGCGCTCTGGTACAACTTTTCCTTTGTGCCCTCGCTGAAGTGGTTCACGCTGATCACCTTTTTGGGCACGCTGGGCTATGTGGCGGTGGGCACGATTTTCGGAGCCATCGCGGCCAATACGCGCATGCGCGAGGTGATGCTCCCCGTCCTGCAATTTCCGGTCGCCGTGCCGGTATTTATCGCCGGAATCGAGGCCACCACGGGAGCGCTCAAAGGCGATGCCCCCAGCCAGTACCTAAGCTGGATTAACCTGGCGGCGGGATTCAGCGTGATTTTCCTGGTCCTTTCGTATCTATTGTTCGAATACGTCTTGGAAGAATGAGCCACGCGCGCCGGTTTTGAACGGCGCGCGGGCGGTTGAGAGGTTCCGGCCGAGACACGGACAATCGAGGCGTTCCGGCCGCCACTAAAACCATGCGAAAAATTCTTTCGCCGACGGTTCATCTCGTGATCACGCTGGTCTGGTTTTTGATTGCCTTGTACCTCATCTTCCTTTACGCCCCGGAGGAGATGACGATGGGCGAGGTGCAACGCATCTTCTATATCCACGTTCCATCGGGATGGTCGGCGGGTACGGCGTACCTTATCCTTTTCGTGGCGAGCGTGATTTATCTCTGGAATCGCGCCCCGCGGGCCGATGATGTGGCGCATTCGGCGGGCGAGGTCGGATTTGTGTTCTGCACAGGCCTGCTGGTGACCGGGCCGCTCTGGGCGAAGCCCGTCTGGGGCATTTGGTGGACCTGGGACGCGCGCTTGACGCTGACCTTTGTGCTATGGCTGCTTTTTGTTTCGTACCTGATGTTGCGCTCCTACGTGAGCGAGCCCGGCCGCGCGTCGGTGCTGGCCGCCGTCGTCGGGATCGTCGGCTTTGTCGATGTGCCCATCGATTACATGGCCATTCGCTGGTGGCGAACCCAGCATCCTCAGCCCGTCATCGCCGGCGGACAGGGTTCAGGTCTGGACCCGCGCATGTCCCTGACCTTCATGGTGAGCGTGGGAGCGTTCCTTTGCCTGTTCAGTTATCTGCTTCGCCAGCGTCTCTGGCTGGCCGAAGCGCGGCGTGAAGTGAGCGCCCTGCGGCGCGCGCTGGCTTCGCAGTCGTCGGAGGAGTACCATGCTTAATCGCTACCTTTTCCTGGCATTCAGTTTTCTCTGGCTGATCTTTTTCGTTTACGTGTGGTCCCTCTCGCGTCGCCAGGCGCGCCTGCGGAAGGATTTGGAGGACTTGAGAAGCAAGTTGCCCGTTGCGTCGGCGGACGGAACGAGGCCGCGGTGAAAGCGTCAGCCCGAAGGTACGCGCATTACGTCCCACGCAGGGCGGACGATGCTATGCTCGCCGCACGAGTTGTGGTATATGTGAGTCACCAGGACGCGTCTCGGCCGCTTGCACGCAAGCGGTGCGGCGGCGCAGATACCCTCGCGATCCAGGCGCACCTTCGGCGATTCCGCCCGTTGAGGTAGAGGACGATGCAGGTCCGATGTCCAGCCTGTGGCGAGGTTCGTGAGCTTGCGGACCAAGACTTTGGCAGTAACGACCGTCTCACCTTTCCCTGTGCCGCCTGCGGCAAAATGATGCAGGTGGTGAGCCCCAAAGTTCAAACCCTGCGCATCGATACCACCCGCCAGAATATTCCCGCGATTAAGGAAGAGAAAAGTCTGGAAGGGCAGCGATTGTATCTACCTTCCGACCGGGAGATCACCCTCAAGGTCCTGGAGGGCGATGAGAAGGGAACGATTTATCTCCTGGCCAAGCCCCGCACGTTGATTGGCCGCGCTAACACCGACATCCTCCTCGACGACCGGTCGGCATCGCGGCTGCATTGCGCGATCGAAGTCGGCGAAGCTGGCATCGTGCTCCGTGACCTCGGAAGCACCAACGGCACGCTGGTGAACGACGTTCCCGTCTCGGTTTCTTCCCTGGTTAACGGCTCGACTTTTCGGGTGGGGAGCCAGCTTTTCCAACTGAACATCACACCCAAATGAGCGTGAAGAAAATCGGGCGATACGAGATCGTCGGGGAGTTGGGCCGTGGGGCCATGGGTGTCGTGTACAAGGCTTCCGACCCGACGATTGGCCGGCTCGTCGCCCTGAAAGTGCTCGCCCTGGGGACTCACACGGAGAAGGGCGAACCCAGCCCGCAGGAAGTCTTCATGCGCGAGGCGCGCGCGGCCGGCCGGTTGACGCATCCCGCTATCGTCACTGTCCACGACGCCTTCGAGGATCCCGAGACCCATTCGGGCTGCATCGTGATGGAATTCGTGGAGGGCCGGACGCTCGAGAAGATCCTCATGACCGACCCCGTTCTCCCCGTCGGGAAGGCCCTCAATATCGCTCATCAGGCGGCGGAGGCCCTCCATTACGCGCACCAGCATCAGGTGATTCACCGCGATTTGAAACCCGCGAATCTTTTGTTGTCTGCCGACGGGCGCGTCAAGATCACCGATTTTGGCATCGCCAAGATCACCGCGCGCGAAGGAGCCATGCGCACGGTGGGGGTGGTGGGAACGCCTTCTTACATGTCGCCCGAACAGGTGACGGGCGGGGAGGTCGACGCGCGGAGCGATATTTTCTCACTGGGCATTATCCAGTATCTAATGCTCACCGGGCAGAAACCCTTCAGCGGCGACACGGCCGCCGTGATGTTCAAGATTGTCTACGAGGAGCCGAGGCCGCCCAGTAAGCTGAAAGCACAACTGGGGCCGGGACACGATTATGTGGTCTTGCGCTGCCTCGCCAAAGACCGTAATAGGCGCTATGCGAGCGCGCACGAACTGCTGGGTGACCTGGAAGATCTTCAGCACGGCCGGCCCCCCCGTTCGCAGGCGAGTTCGCCTATGGAAACGGTGACCTCGGAAGAACCTACCCTGCGGAACGGGACGCCGGTCATTCCTCCTCCCGAGCCTGCCGCCGTTCCGCGGAACTCAAGATCGAAGTGGCCAGTTGCGATTGCGGGAGCGGCGCTGGTGATCCTTGGCGTGGTGCTAGGCGTCGAGTTCCGCAGCTTCCGCCGCCCGCCGGCGGGCCCCGTGGTCGTGGCAACTCCTCCACGCCAGACGACCCCGCCCACTACGCCCCCGCCCGCCGCCGCGCCGCCTACAGTTACGCCGCCTGCCGCTGCGGTTACTTCGCCCGCGAAAGCGGAGGGAGCCGATAAAGCCGCGACTTCTCAGCCGGCCCCATCCGCCCGCGAAAAGCTGGCGAAAGAGGGCGCGGAAACGTCGAGCGGACCAAAAACCTCTCAGCCGGCTCGGAAGGAGCCTCTCACGCCAACGCCCGCCACGGCTGCTCCGCCTCCCGTTTCGACGGCAACTCCATCGGCCAAGCCCACCCAACCCGTCGCCGCCGCGGCCAACCCGCCTGCGCCGACGAGTGCAGTTCGTCGCGATCAAGTGGTTGAACTGTTATGCAACCATGACTTGAAGGAAGGCGTGCTGACCGTTTCGAGCGGCGCCCGAATCATCTGGGAGGGCAAGCTCAAGGGGAAGAAGCGCGGGGGGTTCCTCGGAATCAAGGGCGCCTACGAGGGCCAATTGACCAGGCCCGTAACGATTCCTCGTAAAGCAGACCAACTCGTCGTCCACGTTGTCGCGCCGGAGGGAGTCGAGCTCAAGGGAAGTATTGCTGCCGCTCCTCCTTCAGGCGCACGGCCGGCGCTGCGAATTGGAATCAGCGCTGGCCAGCTCACTCTCGGCTGGCAGACCACGGCGGAAGGAGCACCTTGACATTCCGGCAAGTGCGCCGTTTCGAGGTCTGTGCCGGCTGCACCGTACTCACTTCCTCTTGACCGTAAATGTCACGGGCTGGCTGAGGTGAAAGTCCAATTTGGTCTCCGCCGGCAGCACGATTTCCTTCTTGCCCGTTGCGGCTGCAGTTCCGGTCCCCGCTCCCGCGCCCACCGCCCCGCCGATGGCGGCGCCCTTCTTGCCTCCCGCGAGTGCGCCCACCAGCGCTCCGACTCCCGCGCCGCCTCCGATCATCTCGATGTTGCGCTTCTTATGGGACTCACCTTTCTCACCCCACGTGTCGGTGGCGATTTCGGTTTCCTTGCCTCCCGTGGGAGTCAGAGACGCGAGGGTCAACGACAGCTCCGCCGGCCGGTTCAATCGGCCGGAACTCACCGCGTTCGTCACCTTGCCGGCGACCGCGCTTCCGGTGGCAGCGACCTCGATACCATTCACCACAAGTGGCTCGGCGAGCGTTCCCTCAAAGCCGGCGCCGGAGCTCACCTGGCCGCTGCTGATGGCGCTGCCAAGACGAATGCTCACTGCGGTCCCTGCCGGTACGGCGACCTTCTCTTCTGCGGGCTCAGCCCGGGCCGCGCGTTTGGCGGTCCCCCCGCCTTTTGTCGCGCCGGTTGCCCCACCTGCTGCTCCACCGGCCGTCTCAGTGCTGGAAGTTGAATTTTCCGCAGGCTGATTGCTGGATTGGCAGGCTGCCAACAGACTTGCCAGAATCAGCGAAAGCGCCAACGTCAATCTCGTTTTGTTCGTCATCTCGGACCTCCGCCAGACGAAAGATCGCCACGCGAAGTGGGCGACCCTTCGTTTGCAGAATTGCGTACGCCTCGCATCGCGGGCGTACAACTTCTATTCGGGAGTAATCAGTTTCTCTTCGACCCAATTAGACACTAGACAATCCGTGGCAGTGCGTCAAGCGCTAAAACGACGCGCGAGGCTGGGAGGAAAAGGGTCGACGCCCTGCCCCGGCGCGTGCTAGTATCACTCTTGGGTCTGCACATATTTCTGTGAAGGATGAGTTGGCAGGTTTCGTATCAGACTTCGGGCTCTGTGCGACGGATGTTCGCGAACCCCGCCAGGTCCGGAAGGAAGCAACGGTAACGAGCCTCTCCGTGTGCCGCAGATCAACCCGAAGTCTGGCCCCTTTTTGATTTTCGATTTCGGATTTTGGATTTTTGATTTGGGAGCCGCTCTCGAGGTCCTGCCATAATTCACTGACATACGAGGTTGGAATCCAAAATCTGAAATCCAAAATCCAAAATCACAAATCGCCCTTCCCATGTCCTACCAGGTCATAGCCCGCAAATACCGCCCGCAGACATTTGATGAAGTCGTCGGTCAGCGTCTGATCACCGAAACGCTGAAAAACGCCATCCTCACGAATCGAGTGGCGCACGGCTACATCTTTTCGGGGGCGCGCGGGGTGGGCAAGACCACCAGCGCGCGGATCCTCGCCAAGGCGCTCAACTGCGCGAAGGGTCCGACGGTTACGCCGTGCGGTGAATGCCCTTCCTGCCTCGAGATCGCCGCGGGCAACTCTGTTGATGTGCTGGAAATTGACGCGGCCTCGAACCGCGGCATCGACGAGATTCGCGAATTGCGCGAAGCGGTGCGGTATCTTCCCGCGCGCGACCGCTGCAAGATTTTCATCATCGACGAAGCGCACATGCTTACGACGGAGGCGTTCAACGCGCTCCTCAAGACCCTTGAGGAGCCGCCGCCGCGTTCGCTGTTCATGCTGGCGACCACCGAGCCCCGTGGCGCGGGCGGAAAACATTCAGGCGGACGAGGGCGCACTGAGCATTCTGGCGCAGGCCGCGGAGGGCAGCCTCCGCGATGCGCTCTCGCTGCTCGACCAGGTGATTGCCGCGTGCGCGGAACGCCTCGAGGAAGCGCGCGTGCGGCAGGTGCTGGGCGTCGTCCCCGCGGAATTGCTCGCGGAGATGGTGGAGGCTATCCACGCCGCAGACGCGCGGCGGGTTTTGGACCGCGTGGGCCAGCTTGCTGCGGAGGGGTACGAGTTGGCGCACTTCTGCGGCGAATTCACCAAGCTGGTTCGCAACCTGATGGTTGCCAGGAGTTGCGGCGCGGACAGTCCGCTTCTGCAGGTGCCGCCGCGCGAGCGCGAGCGCCTGAAGACACTCGCCGGACTTTTCGGGGAAGAAGACCTGGCGCGCTTCTTTCAGATTCTGCTTCGCGCCGAAAGCGAAATGCGCTACGCGCTTCAGCCGCGGTTTCATTTGGAAATGGCGCTGATGAAGCTGGTGTACGCCCGACGGCTGGCGCCGCTCGAATCGCTGCTGAGCGAATTGAGCCGCTCGAGCGTGGAGAAACCCGCGGGCGGAGCGCCGCGGACTTCGACGGCGCAACCGCCGCAGCCGCTCCCCGCGAAAACGCGCGAGGCCGCGCCACCCGTTGAAGCGCTGCGAGCGGTGGCGCCGGCGCCGAATTCCGCGCCTGTCGCGCCCGCCACTTCCAGTCCGGCTGCGCCCCCGCCTGCCATCGCGGTGGATGCGCGCCTCGCCAGCATTAAGGCGCGTTTGTTCGATCAATCGAAGAAATTTCTGAGCAGTTGCCTGGAGCATGTTTCCGGATGGCGCTTCGAGGATGGCGAAGTGAAGTTCCTCTACGCGCCGAAAGATGCGCTGTACGCGGAACTCTTGCGCAGCCGCGAACAGCAGGAAGCCTTGCGCGCGGCATGCGCGCAAGTGCTGGGCCAGCCCGTCAGGATTTGTGTTACACTGGAAGAGCAGGGAGCCGAGACTCACACCGCATCGCTGAGCGCGCGCGAACGCGCGGAACGTGACGCGGGTGTCGAGGCTTTTCGCAAGACGTTCGGCTGCACCTTGGTGGAAGTCCAAGACCTCAGCCAGGAGTGAGCGATGAAAAACCTGCAACAAATGCAACAGATCCTGAAACAGGTCCAGCAATTCCAGGAACAACTCCAGAAACAACTTGATGGACTGGTCGTGGAAGCTTCGGCGGGCGGCGGCATGGTCACCGTCAAGATGAACGGCCAAAAGCAGCTCAGCGAGGTTCGCATTGATCCGGAAGTTTTTGCCTCGCGGGATCTGGAAATGTTGCAGGACTTGATCCTGGTGGCCGTGAACGAGGCCACCCGGAAAGTCGACGAGCAACTGGCCAGCCAGGTGGGAAACCTCGCCGGGGGGCTGAACATTCCCGGACTGACCTGATCCCATCCGAAACTCGAATCTGGAAAATCGAAACTCGCGGAACTCGGCGGCGTTAAAGATTGGCGCCGAGTTTCCGATTTTGAATCTCCACGCATGAAAGATTATGCCGAGCCGTTAGCGCGCCTGATCGATGAGTTGAAGCGGTTGCCCGGCATCGGGCAAAAATCCGCGCAACGCATCGCCTTCCACATCGAACGCGCCTCGCGCGAGGACGCGGAACGCCTGGCGGCGGCGATCCTCGACGCCAAAGACAAGATCCGGCTCTGCAGCGTCTGCAATAACTTTACGGAACTCGATCCCTGCGATTATTGCACTGACTCGCGGCGCGATCCGGAAGTGGTGTGCGTGGTGGAGACACCTTACAACGTGCTGGCCGTCGAGAGGACGCGCGAGTTTCACGGCCAATATCACGTGCTGCACGGCGCGCTCTCACCCTTGCAGGGCATCGGCCCGGAACAACTCAAGCTCAAGAACCTGTTCGACCGGCTGAAGACCGGCAAAGTGAAAGAACTCATCGTCGCCACCAGTCCCACCGTCGAGGGCGAGGCCACGGCGGTCTATCTCTCGAAGCTCATCAAACCCCTGGGCGTGAAAGTCAGCCGTATCGCCATGGGCGTGCCCGTGGGCTCGGAACTCGAATACGCCGACGAGGTCACCATGCTGAAGGCGCTCGAAGGCCGGCGAGAGATGTAGCGTTTTGAAATCTGAAATCTCGAATCGCTGATTTCCCATGTCGCGCCGGCGCCGTTGCCGCTGACAGCTCTCTTTCCCCGGTTGTAATTCCACCACCATGGGTGTATAAAGCGGCAAATTACTCGCGTGGTTATCCCCTGATCCACGGAGAACCCGGAGGCCGCGATGCGCAATATAATCTCTGTTTGCTTTGGGGTAATTTCCCTGTGTTTTATCGCTGCTGCGCAAGGCGGACCGCAAAGGGGGCCGTCGACGGTTGCCGAGCGAGAGCACGCGGTCGCAATCGCCCATAAACTGGAAGAAGCGCCGTTAGATAAGAGCTTGCGTCCCGACCGAGAGTGGGCCCTTTTGTGGCTTATCCAGGTTCCAGACGTCCACGTGACCTTGTGCCTGGCTGTGTTGGGCGATTTCATGAAATCGAAGTACAAATATTCCCCCGAGGTCACCGCACAGCTTACTCTTTCGACTGCAGCTTTCGTCATTGAGCACCCGGAAAAGGTCAGTGACGTGATTGAGCAATACGCGGCGGGCGTGGAGGGCGTCCTTAAAGCTTACAAGGCAATCCTCAGGGATAAACCACAGGCCAAGTCGAAGGCTCTCGAGGACCTTCTTGAAAAGCAGAGCCGTGGGGAGTTGGCGGAGTTTATCCGCGAGAGCAGCAAGGGTTGTACTCAACGTACGGGCGAGTAGCAAGCGCGAACCTCAGGCTTTGAAGTCCGCGGTTCTTCCCATTTTAGTGATGATAGTCCTCCGGGTCGGACAAGGCGCAGGAACGAAGGCATCCGGAGCTTACTGCGGCCTTCGGCTCTCCATCATTTGGGCGATGGCGTGGAGCAGATCGTATTTGGTGAGGATTTCGTATCGCCCGTTGCCCATGTCCACGAAGACGGCGGGGCAGTCGCGGGTGATGAATCGGGTCAACTGGTCAATGGGAGACGAGTGCCCCACCACGGGGAAGGGCTCGCTCATGGCCTCGCGCACGACCACTTCCTTCAAGTCTTTCCCCTCGAGCGCCAGGCTTAGTAAATCATCCTCGTAGAGCGCGCCCACGGGAATGCCGGCTTCGAAGACCGGCAACTGGGAGAAATCGTATTTCCGCATGCGCTCAAGGGCCACAGCGAGCGAGTTGGACGGCTCGACGGTGACCAGTTCCCGCACCTGGCCCAGGGCAACCTTGCCCTCCACAATTTCCGCGGCGGTCAGAGGCACGGAGGATTCGACGTAGGCGTTATCCTTCATCCACTCGTTGTTGTAGAGCTTGCTGAGGTAACGCGAGCCCGAATCGGGGATGAAGATTACCAGCAAATCTTTCTCCCCGAGCGTAGGGGCGACTTTGACTGCGCCGGCAAGGGCCGAGCCCGCGGAGCCGCCCGCGAAGATTCCTTCCAGGCGCGCCAGCCGGCGCGCTGCCAGGAACGATTCCTTGTCGTTCACGCGAAGGACGTCATCGAGGATGCTGAAGTCCAGCGTTTTGGGAAAAATATCTTCGCCGATACCCTCGACTTTATACGTCTCAGCCTTGGCGACCTTGCCCGTATGGAAAAAGTCGTACAGCAGGGACCCGGAAGGGTCCACGCCGATGATCTTGATTGCCG